>JBGASI010000050.1:0-13882 GCA_044229815.1 Vicinamibacteria bacterium
TCAGCGCCACCTCGACGGGGTCGGCGTCGAAGGTCGAGACGACGCGGATACGGCCGTCGTCGCGGTGGCGCAGGGCGACGTGCGTGCGCTCGCCGATCGCGAAGGGGAAGACGAAGCCGTCGTTGTAGTCGGTGTGCTCGCCGATCAGGTTGACGCGGCCGGGCGCCACGGCCGTTCGCGCGGGGACGGCCGCGCCGAAGCGCTCGTCGAAATGCGCGCGGGCGCGGGTCAGCAGCTGGGGGTCGATGCCGTGGGTGTTCGCGCTCATCTCTCGCTCGCTCTCCGGTAGTGCGCCTCGGCCTGCTCGCGCAGGCGCGCGGCCGCGTCCTCGGCGGTCAGGTCGCGCTGCGGCTCGGCCGTGAGCTCGTAGCCCACGAGGAACTTGCGCACGCTGGCCGAGCGCAGCAGCGGGGGGAAGTAGACGGCGTGCAGCCGCCAGTACGGGTGCTCCTCGCCGTCCGTCGGCCGGGCGTGGAAGCCCATCGAGTACGGGAAGGAGGTGCGGAACAGGTTGTCGTAGCGCACGCTCATCCGGCGCAGGGCGTCGGCGAGCGCGTCCTTCTCGTCGTCGCGCAGCGACGGCAGGTCGGCCACGCGCCGGGTCGGCACCAGCATCGTCTCGTAGGGCCAGACCGCCCAGAACGGCACGAGCGCGACCCAGTGCTCGTTGCGGAACACCACGCGCTCGCCTGCCGCGAGCTCCTTGGCGAGGTAGTCGCCGAGCAGGTCGCGGCCCTGGCGCGCGAAGTACGCGCGCTGCGTCTGCAGCTTCTTCGCCGGGATCGCGGGCACGTGGCCCGTGGCCCAGACCTGGCAGTGCGGGTGGGGGTTGCTGCAGCCCATCATCGCGCCCTTGTTCTCGAACACCTGCACGTAGCGGATCGCGGGGTCCGCGCCGATCGCGCGCGCCTCCTTGGCCCAGGCGTCGACGACGGGGCGGATCTCGTCCCGCGCCATCTCGGCGAGCGTGAGGTCGTGGCGCGGCGAGAAGCACATCACGCGGCAGCGGCCCGTGGCCGGCTGCGCGACCAGCAGGCCGTCGTCGTCGAGCGGCGCGACGTCGCTCGACGGCAGCAGGGCGGCGAAGTCGTTGTCGAACGCGTAGGTGCTCGCGTAGGCGGGGTTGCGCTCGCCGTTGGCCCGCAGGTTGCCGGGGCAGAGGTAGCAGGCGGGATCATGGGCCGGCCGTGTCGGCGGCGGCGCGTCCTCGACCTGGCCCTGCCAGGGGCGCTGCAGGCGGTGAGGCGAGCAGAGCACCCACTCGTCCAGCAGCGGGTTGTAGCGTCGGTGGGGAGATCGCGGCGCTGCCGGCATCCCAATAGGCTATCGCGGGACCGCCGGTCCGCGCCATGAGACGGATGGCACGGGTGGGGGGCGCCGGCGGGGTAGACTGGGAGACAGGAGGCCGTTCTCGTGCCGCTCTACGAATACCGCTGCTCGTCCTGTGGAAACCGCTTCGAGCTCCTGCGCCGGATGGGGCAGGGTCCGGAGGGGCTGAAGTGCCCTGCCTGCGGGGAAGGCGCCGTCGAGAAGGAGTACTCGACGTTTGCCGGCTCGGTCTCGGTCGGCTCCGGGCCCGCTCCCGCCGCCGGCTGCTCGCCCTCGGGACGCTTCACTTGATCCTGAGACCGGCCGCCGGGCGGGCGGCCCCGACACGCAACACCACGCCGGTCCTGCTGCTCCTCGTCGCGCTCGTCGCGGGAGCGGGCTCTCGGGCGGCCGCGGGCGCGGCCCGGCCGACGGTCCACGCCGTGCCCTCGGTCGACCTCCAGCGCTACTCCGGCCGTTGGTACGAGATCGCGCGGCTGCCGAACCGCTTCCAGAAGCAGTGCGCCTCGGACGTGACCGCGACCTACCTGCTACGTGGCGAGGGCCGGGTCGCCGTGGTGAACGAGTGCCGTGGCAGCGACGGGCGGACGACGCGGGCCGAGGGTGTTGCACGCCTGGCGGCGCCCGGCGGCCCGGCCTCCAGGCTCAAGGTGCGCTTCGCGCCCGCGTTTCTCTCGTTCCTCTCCGCGGTCTGGGGCGACTACTGGGTGCTCGAGCTCGCCCCGGACTACTCGTACGCCCTGGTGGGCTCGCCGGACGCGGCCTACCTGTGGATTCTCGCGCGAGCGCCCACGCTGCCGGACGAGACGTACCAGGCGCTCGTCGAGACCGCCCGCGCGCAGGGCTTCGACGTCTCGCGTGTCGTGCGCACGCACCAGGGGCAAGACCGATGAAGATGAACAGACGGGGCTCGGTGGTCGCGGCCGCGTTCGGGCTCGCGCTCGGCGCGGCGAGCGCCCGGGCGCAGACGGTCGACGACGTCGTGCGGCGCTACCTCGAGGCCCGCGGCGGGCTCGCGAAGCTGCGCGCCGTGCAGTCGCTGCGCCTGACGGGCACGATGGAGGTACCGGGCACGCCGGCGATCCCGTTCTCGATCGAGCTCAAGCGGCCGGCGAAGATGCGCACCGAGTTCACGGTCGAGGGCCAGAAGGGCGTGCGCGCGTACGACGGACGCGTCGCCTGGTCGCGCGTGCCGTTGCCCGGCGCGGCTGCCCAGCCGATGAGCCCCGAGGACGCGGCGGAGGCGAAGGCGCAGGCCGACGTCGACTTCTCGCCGCTGGTCGACGCCGCGGCGAAGGGCTACGCCGTCGAGCTCGTGGGCCGCGACCGCCTGCCGGGCGGCGACACCTTCAAGCTCGTGGTGCGCGGGGAGGACGCCGCGCCGCGCACGCTGCAGCTCGACACCCGTTCGCACCTCGTGGTCTACACCGAAGAGACGCGCACGCTCGAGGGACAGCCGGTCCAGTTCGTGACCGAGGTGGGCGACTACCGGGCCGAGGGCGGGCTCACGTTCCCGCACCGGATCGAGGTCGGCCCCAAGGGCAGCGCCGAGCGCCAGCGGCTGGTCATCCGCACGGTGGAGATCAACCCCCCCCTCGACGACGCGCGCTTCTCGATGCCCGCCGGCCGCCGCCCGGCCGCGCCCGCGACGAAACGCCGCCCGCCCGCTGTGCTACCCTGACGCCCCGCGGCCGACCGTCGCCTCCCGGCGACGCTCGGCATTCCGCTGCGAGGTGGGCATGGCCTGGGGGATGGGGGTGCTGGGCGGGATCCTGCTGCTGGCCGCCGAGGTGGCGACGCCCGGCGGCTTCTTCGCGATCTTCTTCGGGGCCGGCGCGATCCTGGTCGGCGCCGCGCGCGCGGCGGGCTGGGGCGGTCCGGCCTGGGCCGACTGGCTGGCGTTCCCGGTCGTCTCGGTGGCGCTGCTGGCCGTGTTCCGCCGTCCGCTCATGCGGCGCTTCAGCCTGAACACGAGCAAGCCGGTCGATCGGCTCGAGGACGAGTCGGCCACCGTGCTCGAGGAGGTCGCGCCGGGCGGGCTGGGGAAGGCGCAGCTGCGGGGCTCCTCGTGGAACGCGCGCACGGCCGGTGCCGTCGTGCTCGCCCCGGGGCAGCGCTGCCGGGTGGAGCGCGTGGACGGCCTGACGCTGTGGGTGCGGGCCGAGTAGAACGAGGCGGGTGCGGGCCGGGTAACGGCCAGGGAGGCACGGCATGTCGGGATTCGGTGGGGCGCTGTTCGTCTTCATGCTGTTCGCGCTGTTCGTGCTGTACGTGGTCGCCAAGACGGCGGTCGTGGTGCCGCAGCAGAACGCCTTCGTGGTCGAGCGCCTGGGCCGCTTCGCCGGTGTCCTCGACGCCGGCTTCCACATCCTGGTCCCCTTCGTGGACGTGATCCGCTACCGGCACGTCCTCAAGGAGCAGGCGATGGACATCCCCGAGCAGGTCTGCATCACCAAGGACAACGTGCAGGTGGCGGTCGACGGGATCCTCTACCTCAAGGTGATGGACCCCGAGCGGGCCTCCTACGGGATCTCGAACTACAACTTCGCGATCACCCAGCTCGCCCAGACGACCCTGCGCAGCGAGATCGGCAAGATCGACCTCGACCGCACGTTCGAGGAGCGCACCTACGTCAACACGCAGGTGGTGACCGAGGTCGACAAGGCCTCCGAGGCCTGGGGCGTGAAGGTGCTGCGCTACGAGATCAAGAACATCACGCCGCCGCAGGACATCCTGGCCGCGATGGAGAAGCAGATGCGCGCCGAGCGCGAGAAGCGCGCCGTGATCCTGCAGTCCGAGGGCGAGCGCGACGCGGCGATCAACACGGCCGAGGGCCAGAAGCAGCAGGTGATCAAGGCCTCCGAGGCGAACAAGCAGCAGCGGATCAACGAGGCCGAGGGCCAGGCCTCGGCGATCCTGGCCGTCGCCAAGGCGACCGCCGAGGGCATCCGCTCGGTGGCCGGCTCGATCCAGGCCGAGGGCGGCTACGAGGCGGTGCAGTTGCGCGTGGCCGAGCAGTACATCACCCAGTTCGGCAACCTGGCCAAGACCGCCAACACGCTGGTGATCCCGTCCAACCTGTCCGACGTCGGCTCGATGATCGCGGCGGCGATGACCGTGATCCAGTCGCGCGGCGCGGCCCCGGGCCGTCCGCCCGCCCGCTAGCGCTTGCCGGGGAGCCTGCCCGGAGGACCGGCGTACCTGCCGCGCGAGCGCGAGCTCGTCGCGCGGCTGCGCACGCCGGCGTCCGTCCAGCGCTGGCTGAAGACGCTGCCCTACAACTGGGAGAAGGGCGGCGAGACGCTGCGCTCGCTCCGCGGCGTGGTGGAGCGGGGCACCGCCCACTGCCTCGAGGCCGCGCTCGCCGCCGCCACGATCCTCGAGCCCCACGGCCACCCGCCGCTGCTGCTCAGCTTCGAGAGCGTCGACAAGCTGGACCACGTGCTGTACCTGTTCCGGGAGAAGGGGCGCTGGGGCTCGATCGGGCGCTCGCGCGACCCCGGCCTGCACGGCCGCAAGCCGGTGTTCCGCAGCCCGCGCGCGCTCGCCGCGAGCTACATGGACCCGTACGTGGACCTGACCGGCCGCGTCGTCGGCTTCGCCGTCGCCGACCTGCGCGAGCTGGGCGCGTACGACTGGCGCCTGTCCGAGCGCAACGTCTGGAAGGTCGAGCGCTGGCTGATCGACTACCCGCACCGGCGCCTGGGCATGTCGGACGCGCGCTATCGGCGGCTGCTCGAGCGCTTCAAGGCCTTCAAGGCCCGTCACCCCGAGGGCAAGCCGACCTACTTCGCGGGGAAGCAGGCGTGGCTGTGAGCCCGCGCTGGAGCGTCGGCGTGCTGCTCTTCGACGGCGTCGCCGCGCTCGACGTCGCCGGTCCGATCGAGGTGCTCTCCCGCGCCCGGCTCGAGCCGGGGGTCGAGTCGCGGCGCACCCAGGACAACGCGCTGTTCGACGTCTTCACGGTGGCGCGCACGCGCGACCCGGTCATGGCCACCGGCGGTCTCGTGCTGGTGCCGGGCCACAGCTTCGACGACGCCCCGCCCGTCGACCTGCTGCTCGTGCCCGGCGGGTTCGGCACCCGGCCGCTGCTGCAGGACGGCGCGACCATCGACTGGATCCGCCGCACGGCGGCCGGCGCGCGCCTCACCGCCTCGGTCTGCACCGGGGCGCTGCTGCTGGCCCGGGCGGGGCTGCTCGACGGCCGCCGCGCCACCACGCACTGGGGAGCCTTCGGCCTGCTCTCCTCGCTCGCCCGCGACGTGCGCGTCGACCGCGAGGCGCGCTTCGTCGACGACGGCGTGCTGACGTCGGCCGGCGTCGCGAGCGGGATGGACATGGCGTTCCACGTCGTGGAGCGGATCTTCGGGCGCGACGTCGCGGACGAGACGGCGCGCTACATCGAGTACCGCAGGGGGTGAGCGTGTCCGACCAGGAGCCGGCGGGGACGCAGGGCGCCGAGGCGCGCAGTCCCTGGCACGAGGGGCCGGACCCGGACGCGCCGGCGGAGAGCTGGCTCAGCCTCGACGACGACGCGCTGCTGCACCGGATCGAGGCGGTCGGTTCGGAGGAGGACGCCGACGACGAGCTGCTCGAGGTGATCGCGAGCGATCGCCACTTCTTCGTGCGCCAGGAAGCCGCCAAGCGCGTGCACGACCGCAGGCGCCTGTTCGTGTTCGAGGACGATCGCCACGTCGGCCAGATCCTCGTCCGGCACCTGACGCGGCGCGAGGACATCACCTACCTCGAGCGCCTGGCGATCTGCAGCCGGCACGTCGAGGTGCGCTCGGCCGCCCAGGTGCAGCTGGCGCGCGTGTGGCGCAAGCTCGACGGGCCGCGGCCGGGCGCCGGCCGGGACACCGCCTCGTTCGGCAGGGCCGTCGTCGGCCCGAGCGGCGGCGAACCCGCCGCGGTCCCGGCCCCCGCGCCCGTCACGCCGCCGCCGGAGCCCGCGACGAGCGCCGCGCTCGCGGCCGACGGCGTCGACGGCAGCCTGCTGGGCTGGGCCGCGCACTTCGTGGTCGAGCACGCCTGGGGTCACCTCGGCACGACGGCCACCCGCGAGCTGCTGCGCCGGACGCACGGCGAGCTCGTCGGCTCGCGCGAGACGCTGCGCTCGTTCTCGGTGGACGAGGCCGCTCACGTCGTCACCGAGCTCGGGCCGGCGGTGCGGCTGCCCGGTCGCGCCGTGGAGGACGTGGCCGCCTGGATGGCCGGGTTCCGCACGGCCGCGGCCGAGGTCGCCCCGGACCTGCTCACGACCGGCGTGCGCGCTTGCACGGTGCTGATGGCGGACGCGCTGTCCGAGGCCGGCTTCTACGAGGCCTGCGACGCGGTCGAAGGGCCGCGCGGGCCGTCGCGCTAGGCCCTCGCCGGCCGGCGCCCGCCGCTCGTCCACTCGTCGACGGGCTCGCGGAGAAGGCCCATCCGCTCGAGCACGCGGGCGACGGTGTGGTCGACGAGGTCGTCGATCGTCTTCGGCTTCTGGTAGAACGCCGGCACCGGCGGGAACACGATCCCGCCCATCTCGGCGAACGCCAGGAGCTGCCGCAGGTGCCCGAGGTGCAGCGGCGTCTCGCGGACGAGCGCCAGCAGCGGGCGGCCCTCCTTCAGCATGACGTCGCCGGCTCGCGCGATCAGCGTGTCGGCGCGGCAGCCCGCGAGCGCGGCGAGCGTCTTGATCGAGCAGGGGGCCACGATCATCCCGGCGCAGCGGAAGGAACCGCTCGCCAGGGACGCGCCGATGTCGCGGTCGTCGTAGACGACGTCGGCCAGGGCCTCGACCGCGCCGACGCTGTAGGAGGTCTCCTCGGCCAGCGTGCGCTTGCCCGAAGCGCTCAGGACCAGGTGGATCTCGACGCCCTCGTCCTGTCGCAGCCGCTCGAGCAGCCGGATCCCGTAGATGGAACCGGACGCCCCCGTGAGGGCGACCACGACGCGCGGGCGGGGAGCGGGCATGGGGGATCGTACAACGGGCTACAATCGGAGGCGGAAGCCATGCCGATCTACGAGTTCTACTGCAGCCACTGCCACAGGGTCTACAACTTCCTGTCGCGGGCGGTGAACACCGAGAAGACGCCGGCCTGCCCGCGCTGCGGCCGGGCGGATCTGGTCCGTCGCGCCTCGGCGTTCGCGATCTCGAAAGGGCGCAAGGAGGAGCCGAAGCCCGAGGCCCCGCCCGGCGGCGAGCTGGACGAGGCGCGGCTCGAGCGCGCGATGGAGGCGCTCGCCGGCGAGATGGACTCGGTCGACGAGAACGACCCGAAGCAGGGGGCGCGCCTGATGCGCAAGCTCTTCTCCGCGACCGGCATGCCGGTCGCCTCCGGCATGGAAGAGGCTCTCAAGCGCATGGAAGCCGGCGAGGACCCGGAGAAGATCGAGGAGCAGATGGGCGACGTCTTCGAGCAGGACCCGTTCGGCGGCCTGCTCGGGGGCGAAGAGGGAGCCGGGAAGGACCCGGCGGAGGCGAGCCGCAGCCTCGGCCGGCTGCGCCGCCTGCTGCCGCCGAGCCACGACCCGGAGCTGTACGAGCTGACCTAGCTCACTTCCTCCTTCGGGCCGGCATGTCCCGCCCGCCCTGGTGGAGGACCAGCTGGTCCACCTTCCCGCCCGGGCCTCGAACGAACGTGATCCGCGCGTCCACCACCTTCAGGAAGTACTCGGTCTCGGAGGACGGGAAGATCTCCACCTGCGACTGGCCGGTGGCCTGCGTCAGGAGCCGGTCACCGTCGCGGGTCACCGTGAGGACGAAGCCGGGCGCGAGCTCGTACTCGCCGACGTAGGCGTCGTACAGGGCGGGATCGACCTTCGCCGCCGTCCGTTCGGCCGGCGCGTCCGCGACGCGCGGGGCGCGCTGCGCTTCGTCGGCGCCCTCGGGGTACATCAGCATCTCGGTCGTCCGCCCGCTCGCGTCGACGACGAAGCGCAGGTGGGTGAGGCTTCTCTCGTAGAAGAACTCGGTCGGCGAGCTCGGTCGCAGCTCCAGCCGCTCCCCTCCGCTGCGCTGCGCGTAGATCCGGCCGTTCTCGACCGTCACCGTCCGGCTCGCGCCGTCGGCGATCCGGTAGACGCCGGCGTGACGCTCGAGGACCGCGGGCGGGAGCGTGACCGGGATCGGCTCCGGGAACGGATCGCCGACGGCCAGGGCCGCGATCCTCTTCGCGAGGTACCCCGGGTCGGCGGAGGGGGAGTCGCTGTTGCAGAGGACCGCCACGTACACGCGATCGTCGGGAAGGCGCAGGGCGTAGGTCGAGAAGCCGAAGATGCCGCCGCCGTGCTCGATCGCGCGCCGGCCCCGCAGCTTCGAGATGCCCCAGCCGTAGCCGTAGGCGGTCGACTTGCCGTCCTTCAGCACGTAGGGCGTCCACGCCTTCTCGAGCGAGGCCTTCTTCACGAGCGCCTCGCCGTAGAGCGCGGCGTCCCAGCGCGCGAGGTCGTCCACGGTCGAGGCGAGCGAGCCCGCCGCGTACGGCTGGCTCGTGTCGAGGTAGCGGGCGTTGCGGACCTGGTCCCCCTCCCGCGCGTACCCCGGCGCCCGCTTCGGGATGATCGGCTCCGTGTGGTCGTAGTACGAGGACGCCATGCCGAGCGGCCGGAAGATGCGCTCCCGGACGAAGGCCTCGTACGTGCTCCCGGAGGCCTTCTCGACGATGGCGCCGAGCAGGACGTAGCCCGAGTTGTTGTAGGCCCAGCGCGTGCCGGGCGCGAACTGCATGGGCTCCTTCTTGAAGCCGTCGACCAGCTCCTCGACGCTCATCGGGTTCTGGATCCGGCTCGTCATCCAGCCCGGCATGTCCGTATAGCTCTGGATGCCCGAGGTGTGCGTCAGCAGGTGCTCGATCGTGATCACGTGCCCCTGGGTCGGGTAGCCCGGCAGGTGCTTCTCGATCGGGTCCTGCAGAGCGAGCTTCCCTTCCTCGGCCAGCATCAGGATCGCGATCGCCGTGAACTGCTTCGTGATCGAGCCGAGCCGAAACACCATGTCGGGCTGGAGGGGGACCCCCAGCTCCAGGTCGGCCATCCCGTACGCCTTGCGGAAGAGGGGACGCCCGTCCTTCACGACGATGACGGCCGCCCCCGGACGATCCCCGGGGAAGGCGCCTCTCAGGAGCGCGTCGATGGCGGCCGCCGGGCCGGCAGCGGTGGCCGGGGCGGGGGCCGGGGACGCGCCGGCCGGGAGCAGGAGGAGAAGCGCCACGCCGGCGGCGGCCGGGGCGCGGCGGTCCAGCAGGGATCGGATCGACATGGCGAAGCCTCCTCGAGACGGACCGCTAGGCGTGGGCGTGGTCGCCGCAGCAGACCTCTTCGAGCTGCACGGTGACGTGGCTGATCGGGAAATCGTGGGTGACCCGCTCGCGCAGCGCGTGCAGCACGCTCTCGTGCCCGGCGCCGCCGTCGAGCAGCGCGTGCGCCGAGAGCGCGTGCACCCCCGAGGTCAGCGTCCAGACGTGCAGGTCGTGGACCCGCTTCACCCCGGGCACATCCTCCATCGCGCTGCGCAGCGCCACGAGGTCCACGTCGCGCGGCGTCCCCTCGAGCAGGACCTGCAGTGCCTCGCGCAGCAGCGAGAAGGTGCGGGGCAGCACCCAGCACGCGATCACGGCCGCGACCAGCGAGTCGACCCGGTACCAGCCGGTCGCCCTCATCACCACGGCCCCGACGATCACGCCGACGGAGGACACGGCGTCGGCCAGCACCTCGTTGTAGGCCCCGCGCAGGTTCAGGTTCGTGCGCGACCCCGAGCGCAGCAGCACCGCTGCCACGAGGTTGACGAGCAGGCCGACGGCCGCCACGAGCAGCACCTCGAGGCTCGCGACCGGCTGCGGCGCCTGGAAGCGCTCCCAGGCCTCGTGCAGGATGTAGCCCGCCATCACCAGCAGCAGGACGCCGTTCGTGAGCGCGGCCAGGATCTCGACGCGGTGGTAGCCGTACGTGCGCCGCGGCGAGGGCGGCCGCTCGGCCAGCTTCATCGCGGCGAGCGCGAGCACGAGCCCGGCCACGTCCGTCAGCATGTGGCCGGCGTCGGCCAGCAGGGCCAGCGAGCCCGTCAGCACGCCGGCCGCGACCTCGATCGCCAGGAAGGCCCAGCTCAGCGCCAGGACGAGGCCGAGGCGCCGCCGGCTGGCCGCGTGCGCGTGGCCGTGTCCCCCGCCGTGCGCGTGCGCGTGGCCCATCGCCCCGAAGGATACGAGGCGGGGTGGCATGGATCAAACGGCCGGGTTGCCGGATCGGACGGGGCGCTATACTTGCCCGGTTTGATCGCTTCCATTTGAGGTGCGCCCGTGAGCCATCAGAAGAGACTCGCCATTCTCGTCGGGGGCGGCCCGGCCCCCGGCATCAACAGCGTCATCGGCGCCGCGACCATCCGCGGTGTCCTCGAGGGCGTCGAGGTGCTCGGCATCCGCGACGGCTTCGAGTGGATCATGCAGGGCAACGTGGACCGCGTGCGTCCGCTGACGATCGACGAGGTGAGCCGCATCCACTTCCGCGGCGGCTCGCACATCGGGATCTCGCGCGCGAACCCCACGAAGAACCCCGAGCACCTCGAGAACACCGTGATCTCGCTGCTGCGCCTCAACGTCTCGCAGCTGATCACGATCGGCGGCGACGACACCGCGTTCTCCGCGATGAAGCTCGAGGAGAAGGCCCAGGGCCGGATCCAGGTCGTGCACGTGCCGAAGACGATCGACAACGACCTCGACCTGCCCGCCTACGTCGACACCTTCGGCTTCCAGACCGCGCGCCACATCGGCGTCGACATCGTGAAGAACCTGATGGTCGACGCGAAGACCACCTCGCGCTGGTACTTCGTGATCGCGATGGGCAGGAAGGCCGGCCACCTCGCGCTCGGCATCGGCAAGTCGGCGGGCGCCACGCTGACCCTGATCCCGGAGGAGTTCGGCGAGGGGAAGGTCCGGCTCAAGTCGCTGGTCGACATCCTGGTCGGCTCGATCCTCAAACGGCTCTCCTACGGCCGGCGCGACGGCGTCGCGATCCTGGCCGAGGGCCTGGTGCTCGACATCCCGCCGGAAGACCTCGCCCAGCTCGACGACGTCGAGCGCGACGCCCACGGCAACGTGCGCATCGCCGAGGTGAACATCGGCGAGATCCTCAAGGCGCAGGTGCAGGCGCGGCTCAAGCAGTTCGGCATCAAGTCCACGATCGTGGCCAAGAACATCGGCTACGAGCTGCGCTGCGCCGACCCGATCCCGTTCGACATGGAGTACACCCGCGACCTCGGCTACTGCGCCACCAAGTACCTGCTCTCGGGCGGCAACGCCGCCATGGTCTCGCTGCAGGGCGGCCACTTCGTGCCGATCCCGTTCCAGGAGCTGATCGACCCGAAGACGGGCAAGGCCAAGATCCGGCTGGTCGACACGCACTCGACACGCTACGCGATCGCCCGGCGCTACATGATCCGGCTGCGCCGCGACGACTTCGAGGACCCGCACGAGCTGGCGAAGTTCGCGGCCACCTGCGGCATCCACCTGCAGCAGTTCCGCGACGAGTTCGAGTACCTGATCCAGGACGAGGCGCCCCCGCTCGACCTCGAGGCGGACGCCGCGGCGGCGCGGCACGAGGACGGCGCGCACCTGCACTGACGCCCCGCGCCGGGCGCGAGCCCGCTGCGGAACCGGAGAGGCCCGCTGCCCGCGACCGGGCGGCGGGCCTTTCAGCGTCCGCTTCTGAGGAGCGTCCGCCCGCTCAGTAGCCGCGCGCCTTGTCGACCAGGTTCGCGAGCGGCTCGCCGCGGCGGAAACGCTCCAGGTTGCGCAGGAAGAGCCGGGTGGCTTCCTCGATCCAGCCCGGCACGTGGTCGGCGCAGTGCGGCGAGAGGAGCAGGTTGGGCAGGCGCCAGAACGGGTGCCCGGGCGCCAGGGGCTCGGTCTCGAACACGTCGAGCGCCGCGCCGGCGATGCGGCGGCCCTCGAGCGCCGAGACGAGCGCCGCCTCGTCGACGACCGGGCCGCGGCCGACGTTGACGAGCACGGCCGTGGGCTTCATCGCCGCGATCGCCTCGCGGCCGAAGAGGCCGCGGGTCTGCGGCGTGAGCGGCGCGGCCACCACGATCGCATCGCAGCGCTCGGCCAGCTCGCGCACCCGGGCCGGAGGCAGCGCCTCGTCCACGAGCGGGTCCGCGGCGCACAGCTCCGGCCGCTGGCGCAGCGCGAGCACCCGTGTGCCGAACGGGCGCAGCCGGGCAGCCGCCTCGCGGCCGATCGAGCCGTAGCCGACGATGCCCACGGTGAAAGCCCCGAGCGAGCGCATGTCGTAGGGTTCCCACAGCCCGGCCTGGCGGGCGCGCTGCAGCCGCGGCACGTCCTTCGCGAAATGCAGGAGGGCCGCCACCACGAACTCGGCGAGCGCCGGCGCGAAGACGCCGCGGCCGCTGGTGAGCGCGGCCGGGTGCGCCACGACGGCGGGCGTCAGGACGCCGTCGAGGCCGGCGGAGCGCGCGTGGACCCAGCGCAGGCCGGGCGCGCGCGCGATCACCGCCGAGAGCCGGACCGGCCCGGACCAGCAGTCGAGCAGCGCGTCGGGCGGCGGCGCGAGCACCGATCGCCCGGGATCGTCCGGGCGCGCGAGGATCCAGCAGGTGAGGGGGGCGAGCGGGTCGGTCATGGTTCGCTGAAGGTAACACCGCAGAGGTACGATCCGGCATGCCACGCACGCCACGGGTCTCCCTGCTTCTCGCCCTCGCCCTCGCCCTCGCGGGCTCGGGGGCGCTCGCCGCCGGACAGCGCGGGAACGAGGACGAGTCGCGCGTCGGGAGCTACACGCTGCCCGATCCCCTGCTGGCGGCGGACGGCCGCCGCGTGGCCGACCGCGCCGCCTGGGAGGGCCGGCGCCGCGGGGAGATCCTCGAGCTCTTCCGCTCGCAGGTCTACGGGCGCACGCCCGCGAAGGCCGTGGCGGTGCACGCCGGCGAGCCGCGCGTCGACCGCGACGCGCTCGGCGGGCGCGCGATCCGCAAGCAGGCGACGCTGCGCTTCGGCGACGCGCCGGACGGGCCGTTCCTCGACCTGCTCGTCTACCTGCCGCGCGCGGCCCGCGGCCCGGTGCCGGCGTTCCTCGGCCTCAACTTCGACGGAAACCAGGCGGTCTCGAACGACCCGGGCATCGCGCTCGCGCGCTCCTGGCTCGACGCGGGCCAGGGCGTCGTCGACCACCGTGCCACCGAGGCCGCCCGCGGGAGCGAGGCGAGCCGCTGGCCGGTCGAGCGGATCCTCGAGCGGGGCTACGCGCTCGCGACGGCGTACTACGGCGACATCGACCCCGATTTCGACGACGGCTTCAAGAACGGCGTCCAGCCGCTCTTCTACCGGCCGGGGCAGGCGCGGCCCGACGCGGACGAGTGGGGCTCGATTGGGGCCTGGGCCTGGGGCCTGTCGCGCGCGCTCGACTGGCTGCAGGCCGAGCCGGCGGTCGACGCGAAGCGCGTCGCGCTGATCGGCCACTCGCGGCTCGGCAAGACCGCCCTGTGGGCGGGCGCGCAGGACGAGCGCTTCGCGCTCGTCGTGTCGAACGCCTCGGGCGAGGGCGGCGCGGCGCT
>JBGASI010000051.1:0-13856 GCA_044229815.1 Vicinamibacteria bacterium
GCCGACGAGGAAGCGCTGCTCGAGCACCGTCCACTTCTGGTCCCAGGCGACGACGCGCGTCGCGAGCGTGTAGCGCTCGAAGGGATCGAGCGAGCGGCGGAAGCGCAGGCTCGCCGCGCCGACGACGGGCCACCAGCGCCGCCGCCACAGCAGGCCCAGCATCCCGCTGCGCAGCACGAGGTCCCAGCGGCCCACGTCCATCGCGAGCAGGTAGCGGCTGTTGTTCATGTGCAGGTTGGAGTCGAGGTCGTTCGGCCACACGCGCAGGCGGATCCGCGACTCGTCGAGCAGCGAGAGCCGCGGGGCGCGTAGCCCGCGCGCGACGACGCCCGTCAGGCGCAGCAGCATCGGCGCGGGCCTTCAGTCCCCCAGCCGGAAGGTCGCCTTCACCTCGACCACGTTCGTCGCGGGCGAGGCGAGCAGGGCTTCGATGTTGCGACCCAGCGCGGCCGTGTCGGGGCTCGCGGTGTCCTCGCGCGCCTGCGACCACACCGCGTACAGGGCCGAGCCCGGCCGCCACTCCCAGCGCAGCACCATGTTGACGCGCAGCGACTTGTAGTTGAAGTCGGGGTCGGCGAACGAGAAGGGCCCCGAGCCGCGGCCCGGCTCGACGGTGTAGGTCGCGCTCGCCGCGTCGTAGCCGATCGCTTCGGGCCCGTAGCCCAGGAACTCGAAGCTGCGCGCCTGCGCCAGCTCCTTGAAGCCCTGGTAGTCCCCGCGCGAGACGAGCGGCTGCGAGAACAGCTGCAACGAGAGGCGCGGCGAGAAGATCCAGGACAGCCGCAGCGTCAGCGCCAGCTCGCGCTGCTCGAAACCGGCGAAGACGTAGTGGCCTCGCAGGTCCGCCGCGAGCGCCGGGTCCTCGAGGCTCGCCACCCACTGCGCCACGCGGTGCGCGCGCAGCAGCGAGGGGCCAAGGCTGAGCGAGAGCGCCGGCGAGGGCCGCAACTCGAGCGACGCGCGTCCCTCCCAATGGCGGCTGCCGTACTCGGTGCGCGAGTGGCCGGCCTCGAGCCGGGCCACGAGAGGCCTGCGCGCGTCGGTGCCGGCCCACAGCCCACCGTACCAGTTCTCGCCAGTGCGCATGGCCGGTCCGCCGCGGGTCTGGTGGTCGTCGAAGCCACGCCAGCGGAACGAGCCGTTGAGGCCGAGGTCCCAGTAGTTGCGCAACAGCGCGCGGCCGAAGACGTTGACGGCGTCGCCCTGTTTCAGGCCGTCGAAGTTCCAGGAGAACGACTTCGCGACCGTGAGCGAGCGGAAGCGCGTCAGCCCGTCCGGCACCGGCTTGAGCAGTTGCAGCGCGACGTGGCCGCCCCAGCGGTCGGAGCGCGGGTTGAAGCCGAGGTCGTTCGACTCGAAGCCCGGGCTGGTGGCCCAGGTCGCCGCGTTCAACCGCAGCGAGCCCGACTGCCGGTTCAGGTCGAGGCTCCCGGCCCAGCCCGAGAGCGACTCGCGCGCCGGGTCGAAGCGGGCCTGGCCGCGGTCGGGCCGCTGGTAGTAGCGCACCGAGCCGAGTTGCGCGACCGCCATGGCCTCGCGGCTACCCGCCACCTCGCTCGCGGCGAGGCGCCCGGAGACGACCCAGTCCCTCTGCCCGTCGAGGAAGGCGTAGCCGTCGACCCCGCCGACGAAGGCGGAGCGCGCCAGCTGGGCCGCGAGCTGCGGCTCGCGCAGGTCGCGGTTGACGGCCGTCAGCAGGAAGCCGAAGCCCGCGCGGCGCAGGTCGCGCTGGGCGCGCGCGACGAAGTAGCTCGTGAGCGGCTCGACCTCCTGGCGCCCCTGCGCGCCGGCGTCCGCCCAGCGGGCGCGCTCGCGACCGGTCACGGACTCGAGCAGGCCCAGGCTCCAGCCGCTCGCCGTCTTGCCGCTGAACTTGAGCGCGCCGAGGATGGTGGTGGCGCGGGGCGCGTCGACGAACGCCGCCGCGGGCTCCCCCTGGGGCGCACGCCCGATCCGCCGCGAGTAGAACAGGTCCGGCTCGCTCCTCAGGAAGCCGTAGTAGTTGTTCGCCCCGTTGCGGCCGAAGTTGTCGAAGATCTGCGCGCCCTCGACGAAGAAGGGCCGCTTCTCGGGGAAGAAGGTCTCGTAGTCGGTCAGGTTCACCACCGCGGGGTCGACCTCGACCTGGCCGAAGTCGGGGTTCACCGTGGCGTCGAGCGCGAAGCTGCCGCCGATCTTGCGGCGCAGGTCGAGCCCCGCGCCGCCGAAGGCGCTCGCCGCGTCGTCGAAAGGGTCGCCCTTCGCCACGGGGCCGGTCTCGACGCCGCCCGCCGCGTAGGGGACGAGCACGAGCGGCGTCTTGGGCCGCACGCCGCGAATGCCCACCAGCGTGGCCATGCGCGAGGCGAGCCCGCTCTCCTTCTTGGGCACCGGGGCGAGCCAGTCGCTCTCGTTCAGCCGCTGGATGAAGCGGGCGGCGTTGATGCCCCAGGCCTGCGTGTCGCCCGGCTGGAAGCGCAGCTCGGAGAACGGCACCCGCATCTCCACCGTCCAGCCGCCGGCGTCGATCAGTGCCGCGGACTCCCAGACCGCGTCCCAGGAGCGGTCGGTCCAGGTGTCGTTGAAGATGATGTCGTCGCGCTGAACACCCGCGGCGCTCACCTCCAGGCGGACGCCCGTCAAGCGGTCTCCGCGCGGGTCGAGGAACAGCGCGAAGCGGTCGCCGTCGGCGGGCTCGTCGCGCCGCGACAGGCGGCGGCCGACGAGCGCCGGCTCGCGGTCGTGGAGGCGCGCGCCCACGTAGAGCGCGTCGTCGTCGTAGACGAGTCGCAGCTCCGTGCGCTCCGAAGGCGGCTCTCCCTCCTCGGGGTCGCGCTGGACGAAGCGATCGAACACGACGGCGTCCGCCCAGGCGGCCTCGTCGAGCCGGCCGTCGATCACGATCGGGCCCGGCGCCCGCAGGGCCTCGACCGCGGGGGGCGGCGTCGGCGAGGGGTGCGGCGCTGCCGATGCCCGAGGCGAGGCAGCGGCGAGGAGGCCGGCTGCAGCGAGGAGGATCGTGGCGGACGAGCGGCGCATCGTGCACCCGAGCCTAGCAAGATGCGCCGGCCCTTGCATCCAACCCCCTGGATGAACGTTCTGGCGCCGCCGCGCGCCGACGGACGGTTCTGGAACCGGGCCTGGCGGCGGCGCGTATTAGCGCTTGAACGGAAGGACGAGGACTCTCATGGCCAAGTCGAAGGGGACGCGTGTGCGCCGGTGGCTCTTCATCGGGATGCTGGCTGCGGCCGTGGTCGGCGGCGTCCTGGCCCTGCGCCCGAAGGGCCAGCCGGCCGAGGACAAGGACAAGGTGAAGACCGCCAAGGCCGAGGTCGGCGACGTGCAGGTGCGCGTCACCGAGGTCGGCTCGGTCGAGCCCGACGTGAAGGTGGACGTCAAGTCCGTGCTCTCGGGCAAGGTCGTCGAGCTGCTGGTGCGCGAGGGCGACCGCGTCTCGCGCGGCCAGGTGCTCGCGCGCGTCGAGCCGGACGTGAACCAGGCGCGCGACCTCTCGCAGGTCAAGAACTCGGTCAGCGAGTCCGAGATCGCGCTCAGCGAGGCCAAGGCCACGTACGAGCGCAACCGCGGCCTGCTCGGCCAGGGCCTGCTCTCCGCGCAGGCCGGGCTCGAGAGCGAGACCCGCTACCGCCAGGCCAAGGCCGGCCACGACGCGGCGATGGACAAGTACCGCATCGTGCAGGAGAGCGGGGTGCCGATCGCCTCGGTCGCCTCCGGCACGATCCAGCGTCTCAACGTCACCTCGCCGATGGACGGTGTCGTGATCCGGCGCCCGGTCGAGCTCGGCGACACGGTGATGTCCGGCGTCTCCTCCTTTAACGCCGGCACCGTGCTGATGACGGTGGCCAACGTCGAGACCATGATCATCAAGGCGGGCATCAACGAGGTGGACATCGGCAAGGTGCGCGTGGCGCAGCCGGTCAAGGTCTCGCTCGACGCCTATCCGAAGCTGCGCTTCGCCGGCCGGATCCTGCGGATCGCCCCCGCCGCCCGGCTCGAGGAGAAGGTCAAGGTCTTCGAGGTCGAGATCGCCATCGAGCGCCAGGGCGCCGAGCTGCGCACCGGGATGACGGCGAACATCGACATCGTGGGCGAGAAGCGGGCCGGCGTGCTGACCGTCCCCGTCGAGGCCATCTTCAAGAAGGACGAGACCGAGGTCGTCTACCTGAAGAAGCCGGAGGACCCGGCGCGCAAGGCCGCGCGCTCCGGCGGCTTCATGAGCAGCGTCTTCGCGGCGGGCAAGAAGGACGCGCCGGCGGCCAGCGCCGACCCGAAGCTGGCCTGGAAGGAGAAGTTCGAGCTGCGGGAGATCGAGACCGGCCTCGCCGCGGTCGACCGGGTCGAGGTGCTGAAGGGCCTCGCCGCGGGCGCCGAGGTCGCGGTCGAGGACCCGACGCGGCCCAGGGAGAAGAAGGGCGATGAGTGACGCCACGCTGGCCGCGCTCGCGCCACCGGCCGTCCGCGCCGTACCGCTGAGCGCCACGCTCGCGCTGCCGCTGATCCGGATGCAGGGCGTGAGGAAGACCTACGACGCCGGGGAGCTGGAGGTGCGCGCCCTCGACGGGGTGGACCTCGACCTCGAGCGGGGCCAGATGGTGGCGATCATCGGCCCCTCGGGCTCCGGCAAGTCCACGCTGATGCACATCCTCGGCTGCCTCGACGCGCCGAGCTCCGGCAGCTACCACCTCGACGGCAGGGACGTCTCGCAGCTGTCGGGGTTCCAGCTGGCGGCGATCCGCAACCAGAAGATCGGCTTCGTGTTCCAGACCTTCAACCTGCTGCCGAAGGCCTCGCTGCTGCGTAACGTGGAGCTGCCGCTGCTCTACGCCGGCATCGGCGGCAGCGAGCGCAAGGAGCGGGCGCTGGCCGCGCTGCGCAAGGTGGGGCTCGTCGAGCGCGCGAAGCACCGCCCCGCCGAGTTGTCGGGCGGCCAGCGCCAGCGCGCGGCGATCGCGCGGGCGATCGTGAACGGGCCCTCGCTGATCCTGGCCGACGAGCCGACCGGCAACCTCGACACCCGGACCGGTCTCGAGATCCTCGAGATCTTCGACGCGATGCACGCCCGGGGCGAGACGATCGTGATCGTCACCCACGATCCCCGGATCGCCGAGCGCTGCGAGCGCATCGTGCGCATCGTGGACGGCCGGATCGAGGACGACTCCCGAAACGCCTAGGAGGGCACCATGGCGCGCCTGAAGGCCCTGCGCAACCTCGCCCTCTCGCTGTGGGACTCGGTCATGGACGGTGTCGTCGACATGGCGGCCCACAAGAGCCGCAGCGTCCTGCAGATGGTCGGCATCGTGCTGGGCGTGGCCTCCGTCGTCGCCACCTTCGGCCTGATCGACGGCGGCCGGCGCCAGGGCCAGAAGTTCTGGGAGCAGACGGGCGGCGTGCGCAAGATGTTCATCCGCGAGCTCGACGCGCGCGAGATGAAACAGAACGCGCAGCAGCGAAAGTCGAAGGGCCTGACCTACGACGACGCGCTCGCGCTCGCGGCGCAGGCGGGCACGCTCGAGCTGGTGGAGCCCACGATGGTGCGCCAGGAGGTGGTGCGCGCGCCCGGCTTCGAGAAGACGCTCGAGATCGCCGGGGCGACGCCGAGCTACGAGCCGATGTACGACTTCCACCCCGCCGAGGGCCGCTTCATCGGCGGCGAGGACCTCGCCCGCAGCTCCAAGGTGGTGGTGCTCGGCTCGACGCGGCGCGAGCAGCTCTTCGGCGGGCGGCCGGCGCTCGGGCAGCTCGTCAGCATCGGGGCAGACCGCTACACGGTGGTGGGCGTGATGGAGAGGAAGGAGTTCTACTGGAACTCCGCGAACCGCAACGCGCTCGAGTGGATGAACGAGCTGGTGTTCGTGCCGGTGACCTCGGTGATCACCCGGATGGTGGGCGACCGCGAGAACCAGAAGGTCGCCTACATCAACGTCCAGGTGCGCGAGGTCAAGGACATGGACAAGGCCACCGAGGAGGTGACCACGATCCTGCGCCGCCAGCACGCCGGCGTCGTCGACTTCCAGGTCTTCAACCGGGCCGCCTTCATGCAGCAGATGGACGAGCAGGGGCGAATCTACGACATCACCTTCCTGACCTGCGGCACGATCTCCCTCCTGGTCGGCGGGATCGTGATCATGAACATCCTGCTCGCCTCCTTCAACGAGCGGGTGCGGGAGGTCGGCACGCGCAAGGCGCTCGGCGCGACCGGCCTCAACATCCTCGCGCAGTTCCTGGTGGAGAGCGTCGTGGTCACGGTCGCGGGCGGGCTGCTCGGGCTCGGTCTCGGCGTGGGCTTCACGCAGGCGATGAGCTCGCTGATCCAGCAGCCGGTGGTGATGACCGCCCAGAACATGGTGCTCGGGCTCGGCTTCGCGGTCACGATCGGGATCTTCTTCGGCTTCTACCCGGCGATCCGGGCCGCCCGGCTCAACCCCATCGAAGCCCTGAGGTACGAGTAACGTGCAGATCGGGGAGTCGGTCCGCACCTCCGCCGCCGAGATCTGGAGCCACAAGCTGCGCTCGGCCCTGACCCTCGTCGGCATCGTCCTCGGCACCACGGCGCTCGTGGTCATGGTCTCGGTGATCGGCGGCCTGGCGGTCGCCGTGCAGAAGGGCCTCGACGACCTCGGCTTCGACGGCGTGGTCTTCGCCGTGCCGCGGGCGGCAACCGACCGCATCGAGCTGAAGAAGGCCGGCTACTCGCGCGGGCTGCGCGCGGCGGACGGCCTGGTGATCGAGGCCGGCCGCGAGGCGATCCGGCAGGCGGCGCCGGTGGTCGGCCTGGGCGACGAGGCCGTGCGCATGAACGGCCGCACCCTGAAGGCGCTCGTCGAGGGCGTGACGCCGGAGTGGGGCCGCATCCGCAACCGCACGCCCGAGGTCGGGCGCTACCTGGTGGACAACGACGTCGAGACGCGCGCGACGGTGGCGCTGCTCGGCCAGAAGCTCAAGCAGGACGTCTTCGGCGCCGAGGAGGCGCTGGGCCGCGAGGTGCTGATTCGCGGCGTGCGTTTCCGCATCGTCGGCGTGCTGAAGAAGTTCGGCAACAACCAGGTGCAGGACGGCGAGATGGAGCGCGACAACGCGAAGATCTACATCCCGCTCTCGACCGCGCAGAAGTACTTCGTCGGCCGCGACACCGTGCACGCCTGGGCCTTCAAGGCCGACCCCGAGCGGATGGGCGACGCGCAGAAGGAGGCCGAGGCGCTGATGCGCCGCAGCCACCGCGGCATCGGCGACTTCAAGATCGAGAACATCGGCCAGGAGATCCTGCGCGTGCGCAAGGAGATCGACAAGCTGATCCGCAACTGGAACGTGGTGCTGGCCTCGATCGCGGGCATCTCGCTGCTGGTGGGCGGCATCGGCATCTTCTCGGTGATGCAGATCTCGATCAGCGAGCGCACCTACGAGATCGGCCTGCGCAAGTCGATCGGCGCGACCGACCCCGAGATCTTCGGCCAGTTCCTGATCGAGTCGGTCTCGCTGTCGCTGGTCGGCGCCCTGGTCGGCGCGGCGCTGGGTTTCGGCATCACCCGGCTCGCCGCCCAGGCCTTCCCCGACGGTCTCAGCGTCTCGCCGCTCGCCCTCTTCCTGGCGGCCGCCTTCGCGATCGGCATCGGGCTCGTGGCCGGCGTCTACCCGGCGCTGCGGGCCTCCCGCCTGACGCCGGTCGACGCGATCCGCGCGGCCTAGCGGAAGGACGCGAGCCTAGCGGATGGCCAGAGCGCAGCGCAGCTCGTAGACGGACGGCACGACCCACGCGTCGGCCGACCCGGACGCTTGCAGCGCCGACAGGGCGCGCTGGAGGGCCGCGCGCTGGCCGGCGGCGAGGCCGCTGCGCGGCAGGCGCAGCCGCTCCGGCAGGCCGTCCGGCGCCTTCAGGCGGAGGAGAGCGTGGACTTCCGCGCACAGCTCGGCGAGGCGCGGCGCGTTCGCGGACAGCAGTCTGGGCACGCCCGCGGCGACGGCCTCGACGACGGCGCCGAGGCGGACCTTGCGGTCGAGCGCGGCCCCCAGTGCGTCCCACTGGTCGTCGGGAAGCGACAGCAGCCGCGCCCGGTGCGGGCCGTCCAGAGCCGAGAGCAGGACCTGCTCGAGCAGAGAGCGCATGGTCATCCGGTGCGCGACGCGCTGAGCGGGGCTCCCGCCTCCGGGCCGCTCCAGGTCCGCCAGCGGGGCGACGAGGGCCGACACCGAGTCGAGCGACAGCCGGGTCTCCGCCGGGTCCGCCTCTCCCTTCGGCGGCGCGGCCGCGGAGAGGCTGTCCCAGCGGCGGTGCGACTCCTCGTACCACTGCGCGAGCTCCTCCACCATCTCGCCTCGGGAGAGATTCGCGATCGGCTTCGGCTCGTTCACGGGCTTGCGCAGGTCGCGCACCGCCCGGTCCACGAGGCCGGCGAACAGGTCGACGAGCGCGTGGGCCTGTGGCAGATCGAGGCCGGGCCGGCCCAGTGTGGCGACGACGTCACGGGCGGCTGCGGCGGGATCGTAGTGACCGTCGACCAGGAGGCGGTGACGCTCGTCGAGGACGAGGCTGAAGCTCCGGGTGTCGAAATCGGGCGCCAGGATGGCCTCGATCAGGTCGTGCGGCGTCGGGGCAGCGCCGAACAGGGCCAGATACGAGGCCGGAAGCAGCACGGCGGAGTGCCTGTCCTCCTGGCGATCGAAGACGCGCCGCCAGAGCGACTGGCACGCACTGCAGAAAAGGACCTCGCTCACGGGGCCGGGCGGCTGGAGCCGCGGGTGCTCGGCGATCGGACGCCACTCGGGCGGCACCTCGAGCTCGGCCGCAGCCCGGGCCGCCGCACAGACCGCGCACGCGGCCGGCGATGAGAGACGCTCGCTCACCCGGCACATGATGCGCCCTCGCAGCCGCCGACGCTACCGCCAGGAGGCGTTCAGTCGGTGCGTCGCGGACTTCGCCAGCGGGTGGTATACGGCAGCACGAACAGATACAGACCGGTGATCACGAGCAGGGCGAGTGGAAGCAGCGGAGCGTAGGTTACCCAGGCGGGAGGCTGTCCCTGTGACAAGGCGACGAAGTTGGCAATGACCGTCAGGGTGAAGGCGATCGACACCCAGCGGTGGGCCTGGCGAATCCAGCGGTTCCAGTTCAACGAGACCTCCTTCGAAGACGAGCCGAGGCGGATTGGCTCATGGGATCCACCCGAGCCGATCGACGAGCTTCCCGCCCATCATCTTCCAGCCTTAGCGCGCGCCACCGAAACCCTGATTCTCGACGGGGTTCATCCAAACCGAAACACCGGTGACGGAGGGGCCTTCTGTCGGGCCACGCTTCATCGAGATGGACGGCAGCCAGGCGACGGTGTGCCGAAGGGCACAGTGCACGAGTTCGTGCTCACGTCGGCCGACAGTCGCGTCTACCCCACCGGCATCGCGCGCGACCCCGGCACCTTCGGCACCCTGGATCCCGCCGATCCCGCGAAGCTCGTCGTGCCCACGAGCCGGCCGGCTCCCTGGACGCGCACGGTCTCGGTGTTCGTCCCGAGCCAGTACGTTCCGGGCACCGCCGCGCCCCTCATCGTCGTCGCCGACGGTCCGAACCCGCTGCTCTTCGCGACGCTCGAAACCCTGATCGTCCGCAAGCGGATACCGGTGATGATCGGCATCGCCGTCGGCAACGGCTGTCCTCAGCTACTCGGGCACCTACGTCAACCAGCAGTGGCCCTCCAACCCCCAGACCCCCGGCGGCGCCTGGGAGTACCACAGGCGCCTCGTCCCGGACAGCCCACGCAGGCCGATCCGCATCTGGATGCACGTGGGCGATCGCGACCTGCTGAACCCCAACCTCATGCGCGACGGCATGCACGACTGGGTCGACGCGAACGAGCGGATGGCGAAGGCGCTGGCCGCGAAGGGCTACGCCTACCAGTTCGCCTTCGCGCGCAACGCCGGCCACTGCGACCGCGCGGTCACGGCCCAGACCCTGCCGGCCGCGCTCGAGTGGCTGTGGCGGCCGGCGAAGGTCGAGTAGCTTCTCTCGAGGTTCCCGGGCCCGGCCTAGCGCAGCAGGTTCTTGTACCACGCGGCGGCCGCGGCGCTCATCGATGTCGTCGAAGCGTCCGACGCGCGCTCGGCTTGACCGCCGCTTCGGCGACGGCGAAGATCCCCGGTCGGCCGCCCAAGGCGATCGGTTTCCTGGATCGCTCGCGTGCCCACCGGAGGAGGTCTCCTTCATGCGCATCGCCCCCGTCGCCCTCGCGGCGACCGCTCTGCTCGCCACGTGGTCGCTCGCCGCGGAGCCGGAGAAGAAGGAAGCGGAGAAGAAGAAGTGGGACGTCAACGCGCCGCCCGGCGAGGCGAAGGCGGCCGCGCTGGACACGCGCACCGGCACCTGGATGAGCGTCGACGCGAGCCCGGACGGAAAGACCCTCGTGTTCGACCTGCTCGGCGACCTCTACACGCTGCCGATCGAGGGCGGCGAGGCGAAGGCGCTCACGCACGGGATCGCGTGGGAGATGCAGCCGCGCTTCTCCCCGGACGGCAAGCGCATCGCGTACGTCAGCGACGCCGGCGGCGGCGACAACGTCTGGGTGATGAACGCCGACGGCACGGGCGCGCGCGCGGTGTCGAGCGAGGACTTCCGCCTGCTCAACAACCCCGTCTGGCACCCGTCGGGCGACTACCTCGCGGCGCGCAAGCACTACAGCGGCACGCGTAGCCTCGGCTCGGGCGAGATCTGGCTCTTCCACGCGAGCGGCGGCAAGGGCGTCGCCCTCAACGAGAAGCCGAACTGGCAGAAGGACCTCGGCGAGCCCGCGTTCTCTCCGGACGGCCGCTACGTCTACTTCTCGCAGGACACGACCCCGGGTCGATCGTTCGAGTACAACAAGAACTCCCGCCAGCAGATCTACGTGATCCAGCGCCTCGACACCACGGACGGCACGGTCGAGCCGTTCGTGAGCGGGCCGGGCGGCGCGGTGCGGCCGGTGCCCTCGCCCGACGGCAAACGCCTCGCGTTCGTCCGCCGGCTGAAGGGGCAGACGACGCTGTTCGTGAAGGACCTCAGGACGGGGGAGGAGCGGCCGGTGTGGGGCGGCCTCGAGCGGGACCTGCAGGAGGCGTGGGCGATCCACGGCGTCTACCCCGCGTTCGCCTGGATGCCCGGGGCTGCGGAGGTCGTCGTCTGGGCACAGGGGAAGATCTGGCGCGTCGACGCGGCGACGGGCGCCGCGAAGGACGTCCCCTTCCACGTGAAGGACACGCGCGAGGTCCGCAAGGCCGTGCGGTTCGAAACGGCCGTCGCGCCCGACGCCTTCGACGTGCGCCAGTTGCGCTGGGTGACCGTGTTCCCCGCCGGCGACCGGGTCGTCTACTCGGCGCTCGGATACCTGTACGTCAAGGACCTGCCGGCCGGCGTGCCGCGACGCCTCACGACCCAGGCCGACCACTTCGAGCTCTACCCGAGCGTCTCGCGCGACGGCCAGCGTGTCGTGTTCACGACCTGGGACGACGACGCGTTCGGCAGCGTGCGCGTCCTCGACCTGAAGACGGGCCGCGAGACGGTGCTGACGAAGGCGCCAGGCAAGTACCTCGAGCCGCGCTTCGCGCCGGACGGCCGCACCGTCGCCTTCACCCGCGCGAGCGGCGGCTACCTGACCTCGCCGTGGCAGGGCACCGAGACGGGCGTCTACCGCGTGGCGGCCGACGGCACGGGCGAGCCGGTCCGGGTGACGAAGGACGGGGCCACGCCGCAGTTCGGCGCGTCAGGCGACCGCCTCTACGTGACGCGGACGAGTGTCAAGAACGAGGTCGACCTCTCGTCGACCCTCGTCTCGATGAACCTCGCCGGGGCCGAGGAGCGCGAGGTCGTCCAGACCGAGAAGGCCACGGAGTACGCGGTGTCGCCGGACGGGAAGTGGCTCGCGTTCGTCGACGGCTACCAGGCCTACCTCACGCCGTTGCCGCAGACGGGCAAGCGCCTCGACCTCGGGCCGAAGGCGGAGTCGGTCCCGGTCCGGCAGGTCAGCGTCAACGCCGGGGAGTCCCTGCACTGGTCGGGCGACAGCCGCGCCGTCCACTACTCGCTCGGCGACGAGCTGTTCACGCGCCGGCTCGACGAGACGTTCGCGTTCGTGCCGGGCGCGCCGGCCGAGTTGCCGAAGGCGCCGGAGAGCGGCACGAAGATCGGCTTCGTCCAGAAGGCCGACGCACCGACCGCCACCGTCGCGATCGTCGGCGCGCGCGTCGTCACGATGAAGGGCGACGAGGTGATCCCGGACGGCGTCGTCGTCGTGCGCGGGAACCGCATCGCCGCGGTCGGCCCGCGGGCAGGGACGCCGGTGCCGCCGGGCGCGACGGTCGTCGACGCGTCCGGGAAGACGGTCATCCCGGGTCTCGTCGACGCGCACTGGCACGGCGGGATGGGCGAGGACGAGATCGTCCCCCAGCAGAGCTGGGTCGACTTCGCCTCGCTCGCCCTCGGCGTGACCACGATCCACGACCCGTCGAACGACACGAGCGAGGTCTTCACCCACGCCGAGATGCGCAGGGCGGGCCTCGTCGTGGGGCCGCGGATCTTCTCGACGGGGACGATCCTCTACGGCGCCAAGGGCTCGTACGCCGCTAAGGTCGACGGCCTCGACGACGCGCTCACGCACCTCAAGCGGATGCGCGCGGCTGGGGCGATCTCGGTGAAGAGCTACAACCAGCCTCGCCGCGACCAGCGGCAGCAGATCCTCGAGGCGGCGCGCGAGACGCGGCTGAACGTGGTGCCGGAGGGCGGGTCGCTGTTCCAGCACAACATGACGATGGTGGTCGACGGGCACACCGGCGTCGAGCACGCGATCCCGCTCGCGAACCTGTACGACGACGTGAAGCAGCTGTGGTCGCAGACCGCGGTCGGCTACACCCCGACCCTCGTGGTGGCCTACGGCGGCCTCGACGGCGAGCACTACTTCTACGCGCGGACGGACGTCTGGAAGCACCCGCTGCTCTCGAAGTACGTCCCGCGCGAGATCCTCGAGGCGCGCGCGGTCCGCCGCGAGACGGCGCCCGAGGAGGACTTCAACGTCATCCGTGTGGCGAAGACGGCGACGGAGCTGCAGCGCGCCGGCGTGGCGGTGAACATCGGCGCCCACGGCCAGCGCGAGGGGCTCGGCTCGCACTGGGAGATGTGGATGCTGGCGATGGGCGGCATGACGCCGCTCGAGGCGATCCGCGCGGCCACGATCAACCCCGCCCGCTACCTCGGCCTCGGCGCCGACATCGGCTCGCTCGAGCCGGGCAAGCTCGCCGACCTCGTCGTCATCGACGGCGACCCGACGGCCGACATCCGGCAATCCGACCGCGTCCTTCAGGTCATGGTGAACGGCCGCCTCTACGACGCGGCCACGATGAACGAGACCGGCGCCACGCCCAGGAAGAGGAAGCCCCTCTTCTTCGAGAAGGCGGGCGGCGGCTACGTGCCGGCCTCGGCCGCCACGATCCCGGAGTTCTGCCGGCACTGATCGGTGAAGCGGGCGCTACTCGAAGTAGCCGTTCACGTCGAGGACCACGTGAACGCTGCCCGACGCCTGGCCGACCCGGACCGCGATCTGCCCGGCGCCCCCCAGGCCGACGACGGCATTGTTCGCGCGGGTGAGGCCGGTCGCGTAGTTGAGGGTCGACACGAGGGGCTCCGCCCCGCCGACCGGGAAGAGCCGCAGGTGGCCCACGCCCGTCGACCCCGTCACGGTCACGTTGAGCGAGACCGCCCGGGCCGTGGCCGGCACGGCGCACGGCGGCCCAGTGAGGGCGAAGGGCGTCAGGCTGGCCGCGGCGAGTGGCGCCGGCCCGCCGAGCGCGGCGGAGCGCGTGTCGACCCGCCGGCAGGGCGTCACGGTGAAGAAGCGCGTCGCCACCGG
>JBGASI010000589.1:0-3018 GCA_044229815.1 Vicinamibacteria bacterium
GCAGACGCTCCAGCCGAAGACGCTCGGGTGGTTGCCCGCCTGCTCGATCAGCTCCCGCATCATGCGCTTCGCCAGCGCGAGGACGCGGGGGTCGCTCATCTGCGCCTCGCTGAACTGCCACATCGGGATCTCGGGCACCAGCAGGACGCCGTTGCGGTCGGCGTAGTCGAGCACGTCCGGGTGCTGCGGGTAGTGGACCGGGCGCGTGAAGACCACGTTGAGCGCCTTGAGGTCGTCCCAGTCGTAGCGGATCGTGCCCCGCGTCTCGGCGAGGCCCTCCTGGGTCGACTCCTCGTGGCGCGTCATGCCGGTGAGGCGCACGCGCTCGCCGTTCAACCACAGGCCGCGCTCGCGGATCTCCACGCTGCGCACGCCGAAAGACTCCTCGCGGCGATCGAGCACGGCGCCTTCGCCGTCCTTCAGCAGGGTGACCATGCGGTACAGGTTCGGCTGGTCGAAGTGCCACAGCCGCGGCTCGGGCAGGCTCAGCTCGAGCGGGACGACGACGGCGCCCTCGCCGGCGATCGCCTGCCCGGCGCGGGCCACCGCGCGCCCGGCAGGGTCGAGCACCTGCGCGTCCACGCTCCAGCGGCCGGCCGCCGCGAAGCGCTCGACGAAGACCCGGTTCGTCACCGTCGCGGACGCGCCGACGAGCTTCGAGCGGATCTCCTGCCGGCGGATGACGCCCTGCTCCTGGGCCACGAGCGAGACGCTGCGCACGATCCCGCCGTAGTGCCACCAGTCGTACCAGACGTTGCCGGTGCCCTCGAGCTTCATCGCCCAGCCGGGGATCGTGGCGAGGCCGGGGCGGTTGTCGAGCTCGACTGCCACGAGCCCGCCCTGGCCCAGGGCCTTGGTGACGTCGACGAACCAGGCGGTGTGGCCGCCCTCGTGCTCCCCGACGAGGGCGCCGTTCACGAACACGCGCGCCTTGTAGAAGGTCGCCCCGAAGTGCAGCTCCAGCCGCCGGCCGGCCAGCGCTCTCGGCACCACGAGCGACTTCCAGTACCAGGCGAGGCCCTCGTGCTCGGCGTGGGGCCCGATCCCCCAGGTGTGCGGGACATCCACTGTTTCGACGCCCTCCGGCAGGGCGCGCGCCCAGCCCTGGCTGGCGCCGGAGCCCTTCTCGTCGACGCGGAACTGCCACGGGCCGTCGAGGTCGATACGGGTCCCGGCCGAGGCGCCGCCCGCCAGGGCCAGCGCCAGTGCGCTCACGAGCAGGAATCGAGAAGTCACGGGCACCTCCGCCGCGAGGCCGATGCTACCCCCGATCGAGGGGGCGTTCGACGGAAGCGTCGCGGCGAGGGGGCTACGGGCAGGCCTGCGCGACACGGTCGACCTGGGACTTGAGCACCGCCAGCGTCTGCTGGCTGGCGGGGACGACCAGCTCGGGCCCGGCTTCCTCGATGCGCGCGTAGGCCTCGACCGTGAGCGGCCGGGCCGCCTCGCAGTCCGCCGCGCTGCGCAGCACCGCGTTCACCGCGCCGTTCACCTTCTGCAGCACCGCCTGGTCCGCGCCGATCTGCTCGATCTTCTTCTTGCGGGGATCCTCGCAGCCGCCGGCGCAGGCGGCCAGGACCAGGACGGGGACGAGCAGGGCTCGAACGCTCATGCGGCCTCCTTGTGACTGCGCGCACACGAGGATACCGCGGAGAGGGACGCGTGACGCCCGGCGTGAACGGCCCGCCCTATAATCCGGACGAGCCATGGCCGGCACGGTGAGCCTCGTCGTCACGGCCGGGCCGGTGCGGGGCCGGCGCTTCGACTTCGTCGACCACGACACGTTCCTCTTCGGGCGCTCGCCCGACTGCCACGCGCGCCTCGACCCGACCGACGTCTCCGCCTCGCGCCACCACTTCCTGCTCGAGGTGAACCCGCCGCGGCTGCGGCTGCGCGACCTCGGCAGCCTGAACGGGACCCACGTGAACGGGACGCGCCATGGCGGCCGCGTCGCGGGAGCGCCGACGGGCCTGCCCGACGCCGGCGTCGACCTGCGTCACGGCGACGAGATCCGGGTCGGCGCGACGATCATCCGCGTCGAGGTCGAGCACGCGTCCCCGCCACCCGAGCTGGCCACCACGCGGCCCGCGGCCTCCCCGCTCGAACGCCTGGCGAAGGCGACCGATCCGGGCGCCGGCGAGATCCCGGCGGGCAGCAGCGTGGGGCCCTACCGGGTCGAGCGACTGCTCGGCCGCGGCGGCATGGGGGAGGTGTACCTGGCGCGCGCCGCCGGCGGACCGCCGGTCGCGCTCAAGGTGATGCTGCCCGCGATCGAGGTGGACGGGGCGGTGCAGGAGATCTTCCTGCGCGAGATCGAGGTCACGCGCGCGCTGCGCCACCCCAACATCGTCTCGCTGCTCGACTTCGGCCGGCACGGCGAGCGCTTCTACTTCGCTCTCGAGTACTGCGCCCGCGGCAGCGTCGAGGCGCTGCGCCAGGCGCACGGCGGGCGCGTCCCGCTGCCGCTCGTCCTGCGCATCGCGCGAGACGCGCTGGCGGGGCTCGCGGCCGCCCACGCGCAGGGCTTCGTGCACCGCGATCTCAAGCCCGACAACGTGCTGCTCGGGGAGGACGGGGTGGCGCGCCTCGCCGACTTCGGCCTCGCGAAGAGTTTCCAGCAGGCCGGCCTCTCGGGCATGACGGCGACCGGTGCGGTGGCCGGAACCTACTTCCTGATGCCGCGCGAGCAGCTCACGAGCTTCCGCGCGGCGCGGCCCGCCAGCGACGTCTGGAGCATGGCCGCCACGATCTACCTGCTGCTCACGGGGCAGTACCCGCGCGACTACCCTCCCGACGCCGACCCGCTGGCGATCATCCTGCGCGGTGGGATCGTGCCGCTGCGCCAGCGGGACCCGGGCCTGCCCGCCGACCTGGCCGCGGTGATCGACCGGGCCCTCGCGGACGAGCCCGAGCGCCGCCACGCCGATGCCGGCGAGCTGCTGCGGGCGCTGCTGGCGGTGCTGTAGTGGCCGACCTGCTCAGCGTCAGCTGTCCCGGGTGCGGGACCTCCTCGAGCCG
>JBGASI010000590.1:0-3017 GCA_044229815.1 Vicinamibacteria bacterium
CGAAGTTCAGGTTGTAGGGCAGTCGCGCCTTGTTGACCTCGCGCACGAGCTCGGGCGAGGCCAGCAGGTAGCCGACCCACAGGCCGGCGAGCGCCATCGCCTTCGAGAAGGTGCGCAGCACGACCAGGTTCGGGTGCCGCGCGAGCAGCGGCACCGCGCTCTCGCCGGCGAACTCGTGGTAGGCCTCGTCGACCACCACCAGCGAGTCGTCCTCGTCGCACAGCCTCTCGACCTCGGCCAGGGGCAGGCAGGTGCCGGTCGGGTTGTTGGGCGAGCAGACGATGCTCAGGCTCGCGCCGCTCGCGCGCCGCGCCGCGGCGAGCGCGGCCGCGTCGTACTCGAAGCCCGTCCCGAGGCGGACGCGCACCGGCTCGCCGCCGAGGATCGTCGTCATGAGGGCGTAGAGCGTGAAGGTGGGCTCCGGGATCACCACCCGCGTGCCGGGGCCGACGGTGACCAGCAGCAGGGCCTCGATCAGCTCGTTCGAGCCGTTGCCGGCCAGGATCCCGTCCGCGGGCCAGCCGGAGAAGCGCGCCAGGCCCTCGAGCAGCTCGCGCGGGTCGAAGTCGGGGTAGCGGCGCCAGGGCCGCGCGAGGGCCGCCTCCAGCACCCGCCGCTTCACCGCCTCCGGCAGCTCCCACGGGCTCTCGTTCTGGTTGAGCTTCACCGGCGCCTCGCGCAGCGCCAGCGTGTACGCGGCGATCGCGCGCACGGCCGGCTTGACGTGACGCAGCGGGTCCATCGCGCTCACTCCCCCTCGAAACGCGCGAGCACGCTCTGCGCGTGCCCGGCGAAGCCCTCGGCCAGCGCGACGCGCACGACGTCGCCGCTGAGGCGCGCCAGGCCGTCGCGCGTCATCGTCACCAGGCTCTGGCGGCGCTGGAAGTCGCGCACCGAGAGCGGCGAGGCGAAGCGCGCCGCGCCGCCGGTCGGCAGCACGTGGTTCGGGCCGACCCCGTAGTCGCCGACCGCGACGGGCGACCACGGGCCGACGAAGACGGCGCCGCCGACGATGCCGCGGGCGACGCGCGAGGCGGCCCGCGTCATGACCTCGACGTGCTCGGGCGCGAGCGCGTTCACCGCGAGGACGCCCTCGGCCACGTCGGCGACGAGGACGACCGCGCCGTTGCGGGCCACGGCGCGGCGGGCGCGCGCCGCGTTCGCGACCGTGCGGGCGCCCTCGGCCACCAGCCGCACGGCCTCCTGCGCCAGCTCGCGCGAGGGCGTCACCAGCACCACCGTCTCCTCGCCGCTGCCGTGCTCGGCCTGCGCCAGCAGATCGGCCGCGACCAGGCCGGCGTCGGCCGAGTCGTCGGCGAGGATCGCGACCTCGCTCGGCCCGGCCTCGCCGTCCGTTTCGACCCGCCCGCGCACGAGCCGCTTGGCGGCCGCGACCCAGGCGTTGCCGGGGCCCACGATCTTGTCGACGGGCGCGATCGTCCGGGTGCCCCACGCCAGCGCCGCGACGGCCTGCGCGCCGCCGACGCGGTAGACGTGCTCCTCGACGCCCGCCACGACGATCGCCGCGGCGACCGCCGGGTTCCTCTCGAGCGTGCGCGGGGGCGTGACGAGGACGAGCCGCGGCACGCCGGCGACGCGGGCCGGGATCGCGTTCATCAGCACCGAGGAGGGGTAGGCGCCAGCGCCGCCCGGCACGTACAGGCCGGCGGAGGCGAGCGGGCGCACCAGCTCCTCGAGCCGCGTGCCGTCGGGCAGCTTCAGGCGGAAGCCGCCCTCGAGCTGGCGGGCGTGGAAGGCCTCGATCTGCGCGGCCATGCGGCGCAGGGCCGCGACCAGCGCGCGGTCGGCCCGGCCCGCGAGGCGGCGCAGCTCCGCGGGCGGCACGCGCAGCCGCGCGGCCGTGAGCGCGACGCCGTCCAGCTCCCGCGTCAGGCGCACGAGCGCCCGGTCGCCGTCGCACCGCACCGCGCGCACGATCGCCTCGGCCGCGCGCACGACCTGCGGGCGCGGCCGCGCGGCCCGCGGCAGGGCGGCGAACCAGCGGGCGTGGGCACGGCTGCCGTAGGCGAAGGTCCTCATCGTGTCCTCACTCGGTCGCCCCGCGCAGCCGCTCGAGCAGGTCCTGCAGGGCGGTCCGCCGGGCGTGGAAGCTCGCGCGGTTGACGACGAGCCGCGCCGAGGACTCGGCCACGGTCTCGATCACCACGAGGCCGTTCTCGACCAGGGTGCGCCCGGTCTCGACCACGTCGACGATGCAGTCGGCGAGGCCGAGGCCCGGCGCGATCTCGACCGAACCGGCGAGCTTCACGACCTCGACCGCGAGGCCGCGGCCGAGGAAATAGCCCGTGGTGATGCGCGGGTACTTCGTGGCCACGCGCGCGGTCGAGACCTCGTCGGGCAGGAAGCCGGCCTGCGACGGCGCGGCCAGCACCAGGCGGCAGCGGCCGAAGCCGAGGTCCACCGGCTCGAGCACGTCGGAGCCCGCCTCGAGCAGCACGTCGCGGCCGGCGATCCCGCAGTCGGCGACGCCGTACTCGACGTAGGTGGGCACGTCGGCGTCCTTCACGAAGAGGAAGCGCAGGTCGCCGCTTTGCACCACGAGCCGGCGGCCCTCGCCCTCCGGGAAGGGCAGGCCGCAGCGGCGGAAGAGAGCCTCCGTGCCCGAGAGCAGCTTGCCCTTCGAGAGCGCGATCGTGAGCGTGCTCACCGGGCCTCCCCGCGATCGAAACGCACGCGCACGCCGCTGCGGCGCCGCTCGCGCGCGTGGCGCAGCGCGGGCCCGAGCTGCTGCCCTGTCACCGCCTCGGCGGGCGGAGCCGGCGACGGGCCGAGGGCGCCCTGCCGCTCGAGCAGCAGCGCGAGCCGGTCGAGCCCCAGCATGAAGCCGACCGCGGGCAGCGGCCGGCCGAAGCGGGCGAGCAGGCCGTCGTAGCGGCCGCCGCCGCCCACCTCGAAGCCGAGGCCCGGCGCGAAGACGCGGAACACCAGGCCCGTGTAGTAGTCGAGGCCGCGCACCTCGCCGAGGTCCACGGCCAGCCGCGCGCCGAGGCCGGCCT
>JBGASI010000591.1:0-3014 GCA_044229815.1 Vicinamibacteria bacterium
CCGCGGTCGCGCAGGAAGTCGACCACCGCCGGGTTCGCGTCGAACACCTTCTGCCCGGCGAAGTGCTCGACCTCGGGCAGGAAGCGGCCGCCCTCGTCGACGGGGCAGTAGATGTCGAGGCCGTAGCGGATGCCGGTCAGGTAGTCGTCCCAGCCGTGGCCGGGGGCCGTGTGCACGACGCCGGTGCCGGTGTCGAGCGTGACGTAGTCGGCGAGCAGGGCCGGCGAGTCGCGGTCGATCCAGGGATGGCGGAAGCGCAGGCCCTCGAGCTCTCCGCCCTTCAACTCGGCGAGCGGCTCGCCGAGCGCGGGCGGGGCGCCCGCCGGGTTGCCCTTCGCGTGCCAGCGCCCCTCGGAGGCCGTGCGCAGGTCCTTCGCCAGCACCAGCACGTCGCTCGTGCCCTCGAGCGGGTAGAAGCCGTAGTCGGCGTCGCGCTGCAGCGCCAGGGCGAGGTTCGCGGGCAGGGTCCAGGGCGTCGTGGTCCAGATGACGGCGAACACGCGCTTGCCGGCGAGGCCCGGGTGGCGCTCGGCCAGCCGGTCGCGGTCGCTCGCGGCCAGCGGGAAGCGCACGTCGATCGAGGGGCTGACGTGGTGCTCGTCGTACTCGACCTCGGCCTCGGCCAGCGCCGTGCGGCACGAGACGCACCAGTGGACGGACTTCTTCGCCTTGTAGACGAGGCCGGCCTCGGCGAAGTCGGCCAGCTGCCGGACGATCGTCGCCTGGTAGAGGGGCGACATCGTGAGGTAGGGCTCGTCCCACTCGCCGAGGACGCCCAGCCGCTCGAACTCCTCGCGCTGGATGCGCACGAACTTCTCGGCGTAGGCGCGGCAGGCGCGGCGGAAGTCGACCGGCGACATCTCGCGTTTCTTCGCGCCGAGGTCGCGGTCGACCTTGAGCTCGATCGGCAGGCCGTGGCAGTCCCAGCCCGGCCGGTAGGCGGCGTCGCGGCCGCTCATCGAGCGGCTGCGCACGACGACGTCCTTCAGGATCTTGTTGAGCACCGTGCCGAGGTGGATGTGGCCGTTCGCGTAGGGAGGCCCGTCGTGCAGGACGAACGGCTGGCGGTCCTTCCGGGCGGCGCGGATCCGGCCGTAGAGGTTCCCCGCCGTCCACTGCGCGAGCCGGCGCGGCTCCGCCTGGGGCAGGTTGGCCTTCATCGGGAAGTCGGTGCTCGGCAGGTTCAGCGTCGATCGCAGCGAGGAGTCGTTCATGGATTGCCCGGAGGCCCTCAGCCTCAAACGCCCAACTTAGCACGCGGCTTTGAAGCCGGTCAAACAAAAGGAGTTCGCCGGACTTTTTCTTGCCCCGGCCGGGGCCGCTCGCTAGAATTCTCCCGTGCCCTCGCCCGGGAGCCGTCTAGCCCGCAGCCTCCTGCTCGTGGCGGTCCTCGCCGCGCTGCCGGCCAGCAGCTGTCGCAGCTCGGGCGACGAGTGCGACTCGTGCTCGTCGGACGGCGACTGCAAGTCGGGCCTGAGCTGCTCGACGTTCAGCGACGGCAGCAAGCGCTGCGCGTCCGGCGTGGGCGCGACGAGCTGCCGCGTACGCTAGCTCCCGCCCTCCGGGCGCGTCGAGTGCCCGCCGGCTCCCGCCGTGGCCTCGGCCGCCGGTGACGTCGCGCGCAGTCGCCGCGCGAGCCGCAGCGCCAGCTCGCCGCCGGCCAGCCCCGCGACCAGCGTGAAGAGCGGCCAGACGACGAGCTGCGGCAGCAGCGTCAACCAGACGAGCTGCGCCAGGCTGCGCGGGGCGAGCTCATAGACGCGGCCGCTGAGCGCGAGCGGCACCGAGACGAGCGCCGAGACGTCGTAGTGGGTGCCGAAGCCGCGCCAGGTGGCCACGACGCCGACGAGCGCCACGAAGCCGCGCACCAGGTAGGCGTAGCCCAGCAGCGCCCGCAGCAGCGGGCGCCGGCCGGCCGCCTCGTCGCCGAGACCCAGGGCGAGGGCGAGGTAGGCGCCGGCGACCGGGACGATCGGCGTCACGCCGATCGACTGCGTCAGCAGCGCGGGGGCGGCGCTCTTCTCGAGCAGCAGGCGCACGAGCGTCAGCAGCCACGCGACCAGGGCGCAATTGAGGACCGGCCGGGTCGCGAGCCGGCGCGCCAGCGGCTCACCGAACGCCAGCCCCGCGAAGCCGAGCGAGAGGCAGGCGGCCGTCAGCACGTGGTAGTACAGGCTCGCGGAGGCCGAGGCCGTCGCGGTGTGGTAGGCCGGGCCGAGCACCACCATCGAGGTGAGCGCCGACTCGCGCAGGCCCTCGGCCCGCACCGCGGCCAGCAGGCAGCCGACGCCGGCGGCGTTGGCCGCGATCGACAGCCGCCTGCGCCAGGTCGCGCCCAGCAGCGGCCACCAGTGCAGAGGCGCCGCGAGAGCCAGGGCGACCAGCGTGGTGAGCGCGAGGGTCGTCACGGGGGCGCAAGGGTATCATGCGCCCGTGAACGCGGGGAGCCCGGGGCGCAGCGAGGCCGACGACGCGACGCGCGGCAGCGCGATCCGGCTCGCGGCGGAGGTGGCCTCGCGCCTGCTCCTGTACGCGACGAGCGTGCTGCTGGCACGCGGCCTGGGACCGTCGGACTACGGCGCCTTCAACAAGCTGTCGCTCTACGCGCTGCTGCTCGCCGAGCTGGGCGAGCTGGGCCTTCAGGTGCTGGCCTCGCGCGTGCTCGTCTCCGGCGGCCCGTCGCTCGGCTCGCTGGCGCGCGCGCGCCTGGTGCTGGCGCTGCTCGTCGCGGCGCTCGCCGCCGCGGCGATCCCGGCGCTGCCGTGGCTGCAGCGGCTGGCGGGCGACGTCGCGAGCCCCGGGGCGGGCGTGCTGCTGGCGCTGCTGATCGCCTGGCTGGCGCTTTCGGGCTGGGGTGAGTTCCTCGGCGTGGCGCTGCGCTGCCGCGGCGCACGCCGCCACGAGGCGCTGCTGCTGCTCGCGCTGCGCGCGGCTTCGCTGGCGCTGGCCGGGCTGGCGCTGGCCGCGAGCGCCGGGCTGCGCGGGGTGGCGCTGGGCCTCGCGCTGTCGCCGCT
>JBGASI010000592.1:0-2997 GCA_044229815.1 Vicinamibacteria bacterium
CTATCGGCCCGGCTATCGCGCGGACTACCGCTACGGCTACTTCCACCGCCACGGCTACGCCTACCCGCGCTACTACTACGACTACGACAGCTACCCGACGCACGCCTCCATCCGCGTGCTCGTGGAGCCGCGCGAGGCGGAGGTCTACGTCGACGGCTCCTACGCCGGCGTCGCCGACGACTTCGACGGCATCTTCCAGCGCCTCTACCTGGCGCCGGGCCGCCACGAGATCACGCTCCGGCTCGACGGCTACCGAACGTGGAGCGCCGAGGTCTTCGCGACGCCCGGCTGCACCCTGAAGCTGCACCACGACATGTTCGCCGGCCCGAGCGGACCCGAGTTCGGGGACGAGCCGGGCCAGGACGAGGAACCGGGCGTCTACGACGCGCCGGACGGCTACGACCGACCGGACCCCGGGCGGGAGTGACCGCGGAGTCGACGGCTTAGCCCTTCCGGTCCGAGGCCACTGCGGCATCTCCTGCCGCAGTGGCCTTTCGTTGCGTCCGGACCCGCGGGAGCGCCCTCAGCGCACCTTGCACGTCAGGCGGGCGCCGTCCCAGATCAGCTGCGCTTCCTGGCTGCCCTTCGTCCACAGCTCGACGTTGCGGCCCTCGTACTTCGAGCCGCTGGCGCTCGGGACGAGCCAGGCCAGGACCGAGCGATCGCCCCGTTCGAGCCGCACGGTGGCCGGGTCCGTCTGGAAGAACGTCGCCACCAGCTCGTCCGCGGGGCTCGCCCCGCAGACGTAGGAGACCGGGCCCTTCGCGGGGACGAGCCCCCACACCGCCTGCAGCTCCGACTGGCGGATCCGATAGTTGCCCAGGACGCAGTCGCGCACGGTCGTCGCCTGCCAGCTCGCCGTCAGGAAGGCCGGGCTGCCGTTGTTCGTCTTCCAGCACTCGTCGCGGCCCTTGATCCAGCCCCGCTGCTCCGTGCGCAGGGCCTGCGGCATCGCGTCGCGCGCCTTGGCGAGCGCCTGCTTGTAGACGCCGTCCAGCGCCCGGTCCTGCGCGGCCAGCTCGGCGTCCTTGCACACGAGCTGCTGCACCTCGCCGACCGCCTTGGCGCAGTCGAACGCCGGCCCCTCGGCCGCCCGTGCGGCCGCAGAGGCCGCCAGCGACGCCAGGAGAAACACCCGCCCGATCACTCGAATCCGCATCACCGATGGCTCCTTCCCTCGCTCGCGCGCGGGCGATCCCGCGCGTCGGTCCCTCAGGACTTCGACTTCAGCTGCGCGTCGTGCTCCTTCAGGAAGGCGCGGATCTCGTCGGTCATCGCCAGCAGCTTCTGCCACTGCTCCTTGTACAGGGTCACCGGGAAGCGGCCGAGGCCGTAGACCGACAGGGCGCCCTTCTCGCTCACCTTGAGGCTCGTGCCCCGTGCCGGCCGGGCCTTGAGCTGCTCGTTCTCTTCCTTCAGCCGCGCCAGTTCCGCCCGCAGATCTTCCTCGCTCACGTTCCCTCCTCTACTGCCTCGCCGCCGAGAAGGTGCCCTCGACGCCGGCGACCGCGATCGTGCCCTTCAGGCCGCCCTCCGCGCCCAGCGTGCTGGTGAAGACCAGGTGGTAGGTGGTGCCCTCGTGCTCCGTGTCGAACTCGAACGTGACCGCGTTCTCCTTGACGCTGCCCGTGACCGCCGCCTCCTTGCCCCCCTCGAACGTGGCCGTGCCGGCGAGGGCCTCGCCGGTCTGCTTCAGCGCGCAGGTGAACTTCACCGGGTTGGCGTAGACGTCGCCCTCCACCTTCCAGGTGCCGGACACGTCGGCGGCCAGCGCGGCGACGGCGGAGAGGACGACGGCGGACAGCGTCAACAGGAATCTCTTCATGGGCTCCTCATGGCGAATCGGGTGACGGACGGCACGGGCCATCGACGCGGCGAGCCGATCATACGCCGGCCGCTCAGCTCGAGCTGTCGCGCAGGAGCTTGCTCATCGCCTGCATCACCGCGTGCCAGGGCCGCGACCACGGAACGCCAGGGGTCGCCCGCTCGTACTTGTGCTTTCGAGACACGTGGAGGTCAACGGTGAGCAGGCGTCTGGCGGGCGTCCTCTTTCTCGCGTATTGCCTCGTGCTGGCCGCCTGCCTCCTCGCGGGCCTGCTGGCGCCGACACAGGGCAGCCTCCTGTTCGCCGTGGGGCTGGTCGGCTTCGGCCTCGCCTCGCGGGGCTTCCGGCGGAGCCACTCCTGAGCCGCGAGCTCGTGCTTCACGAAGGCTGACCCGCGGCGCCACGTCCGCGCGATTGAGGGTCGCCCGTCCGCAGGCGCATACTCCGGCGCGGCGGGCCGACACCCGCACGGAGGTCCCGATGAAGACGCAGCTGCGCTGCTCCGCGGCCCTGGCCCTGTTCCTTGCCGGCGTGCTCGTCACGACCGGCGCGGCGGCGGCCGTCGAGCCGGCCAGCCCGGCCTCGCCGGTCCGCGGCGTGCTGCGCCGGCATCCCACGAACCCCCGCTACTTCACGGACGACACGGGCCGCGCCGTCCTGCTGGCCGGGTCGCACACCTGGGCGACACTCCAGGACGTCGGCCTGCCGAACGAGCCGGCCTTCGGCTACGCCGCCTACCTCGACTTCATGCAGCAGCACGGCCACAACTTCATGCGCCTGTGGAGCTGGGAGCATCCCTGGCGCGCCCCGTGGACCGCGGAGCCGATCACGATCTCGCCCCTGCCCTACGAGAGGACCGGGCCGGGCCTCGCGGGCGACGGTCGGCCGAAGTTCGACCTCGACCGCTGGAACGAGGCGTACTTCGCGAGGCTGCGCGAGCGGATCGTCGCCGCCGGCCAGCACGGCGTCTACTGCTCGGTGATGCTGTTCCAGGGCTTCAGCCTGAACAAGACCGGCTCGAAGACGGGCGACCCGTGGCTCGCGCATCCCTTTGGCCGCGCGAACAACGTCAACGGCGTGGACGTCGCCGCGGGCGGCCGCGTCGACGACGACCAGGCACCGACCCTGCACAGCCTCGGCAACCCCGGCATCCTGGCGCGGCAGGAGGCGTA
>JBGASI010000052.1:0-13728 GCA_044229815.1 Vicinamibacteria bacterium
GTGGCCCGCGCCCTGTTCCCGCTCCAGGGCGCCGTCGGCGGGAGCCTCCGGCTCGGCGGCGACTACTTCGAGGTGGTCGGCGTCCTCGAGGGCCGCGCCACGCCGCGCGGCCGCGGCGCCGCGATTCGCGCCCGCGACCTCAACCGCGCGGTGCTCGTGCCGCTGCCGGCGCTCGACCGGGGCGGCCCCGCGACCCCCGGCGGCGTCGACGAGAGCGTCTTCCGGGTCGGGACGCCGGAGGACGTCGTGCCCGCGGCCGCGGTCGCGCAGGCCCTGCTGCGGCGCGTTACCGGGGCGCAGCCGCTCGAGCTGGTGGTCCCGCGCGAGATCCTGCGCCAGCGCGAGCGCACCCAGCGCATCTTCAACGTGGTGACGGGCGCCGTGGCCGCCATCAGCCTGATCGTGGGCGGGATCGGCATCATGAACATCATGCTCGCGAGCGTCGCCGAGCGGACGCGCGAGGTCGGGATCCGGCGGGCCCTCGGCGCACGCCGGCGCGACATCGCCACCCAGTTCCTGGTCGAGAGCTCGATCCTGACCGTCGTCGGCGGCGTCCTCGGCAGCGTGCTCGGCCTCGCGGGCTCGTCCCTCATCCAGCTCTTCGCCGGCTGGCCGACCGCCGTCCACCCGCTGATGCTCCTGGCCGCGCTGGTGGTGGCGCTCGGCGTCGGCGTCGGCTTCGGCTTCTACCCCGCCTGGCACGCCGCCTCGCTCGAGCCGATGGACGCCCTGCGGCGGGAGTGACTTCGCCCCGGCCGGGCCGAGGCGAAGTCATCCCGAGGGACGACGGTGGGACGCGTCCCGAGGGATCCGCCTACAGGGCGCGCAGGGTGTGCGCGACGTTGGCCCGGGCCGCCCGGATCGCCGGTGGCAGCCCGCCGACCGCGCCCATGAACAGCGCGAACCCCATGCCGAGCGCCAGCAGGTCCGGCGTGATGCGGAACGCGAAGGCGAGGTGCGAGAAGGTCTGCCAGTTGATCGTGCCGGTGGTGATCCCGTTGACCGGCAGCACCGCCAGGCAGCCCACGATCCCGCCCACGAGGGCGATCAGCAGCGCCTCGACGAAGAACGACAGCACGATCGCCCCGCTGCCGAAGCCGATCGCGCGCAGGACCGCGATCTCGCGCGAGCGCTCGGACACCGCCGAGTACATCGTGTTGAGCGCCCCGAACACCGCGCCGAGCCCCATCACGAGCGCGATCAGCGAGCCGACGACCGTGATCAGCGTCGTCACCACCCGCGACTGCTTCGCGTAGTACTCGGGCTCCCGCAACGCCTGGACGTTGAGCCGCTGGTCGCCCTTGAGCGTCGCCTCGAAGGCGGGGAAGTCCTCGGGCGAGCGCAGCCGCACGGTGACGGACTGGAAGACGGACGGCGGCCGGTTGTAGAAGCCGTTGAGGATGCCGGCGTCCGCCCAGACCTCGGAGTCGAACGCGGTGCCCTTGCCGTCGAAGACCCCGACGATCGTCCAGGTCCCCGCGCCGATGCGCACCGTCGCCCCGAGCTCCAGGCCGGCGTAGGCGCCGCGGGCGCCCTTGCCGACCACCGCCTCGGCGAGCCCCGGCCGCAGGAAGCGGCCCTCGACCATCCGCACGTTGTCGCGCACCTCGAGCACGCGCGGCGAGACGCCGCGCACCTGCACGTTCGCGTCGGCCTCGCCCGTCTTGAGCGGCAGCGCGGCGATCACGACGACCTCGGGGCTGACGAGCGGCCCGTTCGCGCCGCGCGCCACCTGCGGGGCGTCCTCGACCAGGCGCACGTCGTCCACCATCATCACGCTCGTCATCTCGGTGTCGGCGCCGGCGCGCTGCACGATCGCGTTCTGTGGCAGGCCCGAGGAGGCGATCGTGGCCTGGAAGCCGCGCGCCAGCGCCAGCATCGCGACGAAGACGCCGACGGTGCCGGCGATGCCGAGCACGGCCACGACCGACGAGGACCAGCGCTCGGAGGCGCTGCGCAGGTTGTAGGCGAGGGGGATGGCCATGATCAGACCCTCCGCAGGGCGTCGACGACGCTCAGGCGCATTGCACCGATGGCCGGCAGCAGGCCGGCGAGGAGCCCCGTGGCGAGCGCCGCCACCCCGCCCATGGCCAGCACGCTGCCGGAGAGGTAGAGCGGCAACAGGCCGTTCGTGATGTCCTGCTGCGCGATGCCGCGGGCGAGCCAGAGGCCGACCGCGCCCCCGATGCCGGCGACGAGCATCGACTCGGCGAGCACGAGCCCGAGGATGAAGCCGTCGGTGTAGCCGACCGACTTCAGCACCGCCAGCTCGCCGGTGCGCTCGCGCACCGCGATCGCCATCGTGTTGCCGGTGACGAGCAGCAGCGTGAAGAAGACCACCGAGCCGATCGCCATGATCAGGAACTCGATGTTGCCCATCTGCTTCATGAAGGACGCGGCGAAGGCGGACTCGGTCTGGGTGCGCGTCTCGGATGTCGAGTTCGCGAACTCCTGGTCGATCGCCTTGGAGACCCGCAGCGCGTCGTCCGGGCTCGTGACCCGCACGATGTACCAGCCGACGATCCCCTGCCAGTAGCGCGGGGCCTTCTCGTAGAAGTAGCGGTGCTGCAGCCAGAGCTGGCCCTCGTCGTCCTGCGGGCGCGTGCCGCGGTAGATCGCGCGCACGTTGAAGTCCCAGCCGTCGCCGCCGAGGTAGCCGGGGGACTTGAGCGGCAGGTGGTCGCCGACCTTCCAGCCGAAGCGCTGGGCGAGCTTCGCGCCGACCACCACACCCTGCCGGTCGGCCACGAACGCGCGCCACTCGGCGTCGGGCACCTTGAACTCCGGGTACATCACGCGCCACTGCTCGGGCTCGACCACGAACTGCGGGAAGAAGTTCTTCGGGTCCTGGTAGATCCCGCCGAACCAGGTGGAGTGCGCGACCTCCTTCACCCCGGGGATGCGCCTGATCCTCTCCATGTACGGCAGCGGCAGGGGCTGGATGACACCGGTGCGGCCGATCACCACGATCCGGTCGGCCCCGGCGACGTCGATGCCCTGGCGGAAGCCGGCGCGCAGGGCGCCGAGCAGCCCGAAGAGAAAGAGCGCCACTGCGAAGGAGCCGATCGTCAGGACCGTGCGGATCTTCTTCCGCCGCAGGTTCGCGAGCAGCAGGGGCAGGTACTTCATGCCGGGACCTCCTCCGCGGTCGGGGTGGCGCCCCGGCGGTGGGTCGACTCGACGAGGACGCCCTTGTCCAGGTGCAGGAGCGCGGAGGCCCGCTCGGCCGCCCGCGGGTCGTGCGTGACCATCAGGATCGTGGTCTTGCGCTCGCTGACCAGCAGCCCGAGCAGGTCGAGGATCTCGTCGGCGCTCTTGCGGTCGAGGTCGCCGGTCGGCTCGTCGCACAGCAGGAAAGTCGGGTCGGCGACGATCGCCCGTGCGATCGCCACCCGCTGCTCCTGGCCGCCCGAGAGCTGGCGCGGGAAGTGGTGCATGCGCTCCTGCAGCCCCACCACCCGCAACGCCGCCTCGACGTGCGCGCGGCGCTCGGCGCGCGACAGCGGCGTCAGCAGCAGGGGAAGCTCGACGTTGCGGAAGGCCGACAGCACCGGGATCAGGTTGTAGGCCTGGAACACGAAGCCCACGTGGCGCGCGCGCCACGCGGTGAGCTTGCGCCGGGACATGTGCGTGATCTCGTCGCCGGCGACCGTCACGGTCCCGTCCGTCGGGACATCCAGGCCGCCCAGAAGGTTCAGGAGGGTCGTCTTGCCCGACCCGCTCGGTCCCATGAAAGCGATGAACTCGCCCGCGTCCACGTCGAGGTTCAGGCCCTGGAGCACCTGGATCTCCTCGCCGCCGCGCCTGTAGCTCTTGCCGAGGTCGCGCACGCGGATGAGACCCGAGCCGTTGCCGTTGCCGTCCACTCTGACCATGCGCCCTCCGCTCGAAGCTGCCGGGCAGGACCGAAGCCCGTCGCGCGAGTCTACGCGCGGCGGGCCGCCCCGTTCCCCGCCGATCGGCGAGCGGACGGACGCCGCCGGTGGACGGCGGCTACTGGCCCGCGGTCTCGAGGAACGCGAAGGCGGCCAGGCGCGCGGCCTCGACCTGCTCGGGGTTCGGGTGCGCCAGCGGACGCCGCGCCATCAGGAACTCGAGCGCCGCCTCGGGCGGCTGGTCCCGGAAGCGCCCCGACAGCAGGTGCGCCAGCACGAGGGTCGAGGAGCGGCCCACCCCGGCGTGGCAGGCGACGAAGACGGGCAGCGCGGCCGCCTCGCACTCGCGCAGGAAGGACAGGCCGAGCCGCAGGTGGACCTGGCTCGGGGGCTCGTGGTCGGAGGTGGGCAGCCACAGGAAGGCGTCGAACCGCCAGGGGTCGGCCCCCTCCCGCTTCATGTCGACGCAGGCGCGCACGCCCTGCGCGCGCAGGCGCTCGAAGTCGTCGACGGAGGTGATCCGCGACCCGAGCCAGACGAGCTCGGTCACCCGGTCGAAGCTGGTCCGTTCAGGCGAGAGGATCACGGAAGTGCTCGCACAGGTCGACCAGGGTCTTCACGCCGAAACCGATGGCCCCCGCGTCGAAGTACTTCCAGTCCTTGTCCTTGAACATCGGCCCGGCGATGTCGAGGTGCGCCCAGGCCGCGCCGGCCGGCACGAACTCGCGCAGGAACAGGCCGGCCGTGATCGCACCCGCCAGCCCGCCCGCCGCGATGTTGTTGAGGTCGGCGTAGGGAGTCCGCAGCGACTCGCGGTACTCCTCCACGAGCGGCAGCTCCCAGAAGGGCTCGCCGTGGTTCTCGCCCGAGCGGATCACGCGCTGCACGAGGTCGCGGTCGGAGCCCATCACTCCGGCGACGCTCGGCCCCAGCGCGCGCACGACGGCGCCCGTCAGCGTCGCGATGTCGACGACGTGGGTGGCGCCCTCCTCGCCGGCCCGCGCCATGCCGTCGATCAGCACCAGCCGCCCCTCGGCGTCGGTGTTGTCCACCATCACCGACTTGCCGTTCTTGGCCGTGAAGATGTCGCCCGGCCGCTGCGCGTTGGCGTCGGGCAGGTTCTCGGCGCAGCACAGGATGCCGACCACGGCCACGTCCGGCCGCAGCCTGCCGATCGCCCGCATGGCGAACAGCACGGCGGCCGCGCCGGCCATGTCGCCCTTCATCTCCCACATCTTGTCGCCCGGCTTGAGGCTGAGCCCGCCGGAGTCGAAGGTGACGCCCTTGCCGACGAGCGCGAGCGTCTCGGGCGAGGCCTTGCGCGGCACGTGGCGCAGCACCACCATCCGGCCGGGGTGCGAGCTGCCGGCGCCCACGCGCAGGATGCCCTGGTAGCCGCGCGCGCGCAGCGCCGCCGGGTCGAGCACCTCGATCTCGAGCCCGACCTCGCGGGCGATCTCCCCGGCCTCGGAGGCGATCGCCTCCGGCGTCACCACGGCGCCCGGCTCGTTGATCATGTCGCGGGCGCGGTTGACGTTCTCGGCCACCCACGCGTAGCGGCCCCGGCGCGCCTCGGCCTCGGCCTGCTGGTCGGCGTGCGCCAGGATCGTGAGCGTGCACTCCTTCGCCAGGAACTCGTCCTTCTCCTGCCGGTAGCGGTCGAAGCTGTAGGCGCCGAGCAGCGCCCCCTCCACCGCCTTGCCCACGTATGGCGCGGCCTCTCTGGTGTTGAGCACGAGGCCGACATGGGCCAGGCGGTAGTCGCGCGCCAGGCGCAGCGCCCGCGCGGTGAACGTCTTCACGTTCTCCCACAGGTTCCAGCTCTTGAGCTGGGGCGACCAGTACACCACCACGGCCTTGGCCGTCGCACCGTCCGCCAGCGTCGCGAAGTACTCGCGCTTGAGCGTCTTGGCACGGAAGGCCTCGCCGGCCCGCCGAACGTGCTCCGCGAGGACGGGGTCGTCGATCTCGTGCAGCGTCGCCTCCGCGTCGAGCACGACGGCCAGCAGGTCGATCGGCTTGCGAGACGCGGGCGTGAAGGAGAGCTTGACGTTCATGGGACCTCGCGCGGTGAAGGAACGGCCGGCGCGCCGGCGCATTATACGACGGGCCCCGCGCGGGCTTCAGCCCGACTCGGCGAGGTCGCGCCGGCCGCGGCGCACCACCGCCCACAGCGCGATCGCCAGCAGCAGCACCGCCAGCACGACCGCGCCCGCGAAGAGCATCACGGTGGCGAGCAGGATGCTGCGCGCGTCCAGCTCGGCGCCGAGCTCGAGCCGTCCGCCGTCGAGCGCGGCCGCGGTCTCCTGGCGCCAGCCGAGGATGTTGTCCCGCTCGACGCCCTCGACCGCCCGCCGGTGCGAGTAGACCTTGCTCGGCAGGTGGAAGCGCACCGCCATCAGGCCCTCGCGGTCGCGCTCGCCCGCCGGCGCCGCCTCGAGCGGCCGCTGCCAGCTGCCGTCCAGCTGCAGCCGGCCCTGCTCGCGGCGCAGCCCGATGCGCAGGTCGGGGAAGGCCGGGGTGTAGGAGATGCGGTTGACGTCCGCGAAGTCGGCCGACACGAACAGGTAGGGATGGCCGTGGCGCCTCGTGACGGTGATGCGCTTGACGCTCAGGCCCGAGGCCTCGAACAGCTCCCGGGCGGCCTTCATCATCGCCTCGGGCGGCCCGGCCTCGTCGAGCGGCAGGCCCTTGAAGGCCGTCCACAGCGCCGGGCGCCCGGTCACGTTGACGGTGCCGGACCCGTCGACGCGCAGCCACATCTCGTGCTCGTACTCGTAGCTGACGCAGCCGCGCAGGGTGATCGCGAGGAGAGCGGCGGCGGCGAGCCTCGGGATCATGGCCGAGGGATTCTATAAGATTCGAGCATGCCTCGCCCCCGCAGCATCCACCTCGTCGACGGCAGCGGCCAGTTCCACCGCGCGTTCCACGCGATCCGCGGCCTGGCGACCAGCCGGGGCCTGCCGACCAACGCCACCTACGGCTTCACCACGATGCTGCGCAAGCTGCTGGCCGACGAGAAGCCCACGCACCTGGCGGTGCTGTTCGACCCGCCCGGCCGCACCTTCCGCCACGAGAAGTACGGCGAGTACAAGGCGAACCGGCCGCCGATGGACAAGGACCTGGCGGTGCAGCTGCCCGCCATCCGCCGCGTCTGCGAGGCGTTCCGGCTGCCCGTCGTCGAGGTTCCCGGCTTCGAGGCCGACGACGTGATCGCGACGCTCGCCCGCCAGGCCGTGGCGGCGGGCTTCCGCGTCGTGATCGTCACCGCCGACAAGGACATGCTGCAGCTGGTCGGCGACGCGGTCGAGGTGCTCAACCCCGGGCGCGAGGGCACGGGCGCGACGCGGCTCGACGCCCGGGCCGTCGAGGAGAAGTGGGGTGTGCCGCCCGAGCGCATCGTCGACGTGCTGGCGCTGGTCGGCGACGCGGTCGACAACGTGCCGGGCGTGCCGGGGATCGGCGACAAGGGCGCGCGCGATCTGGTGCGCGAGTTCGGCCCGGTCGAGGCGGTGATCGCGAGCGCCGACAAGGTCAAGCGCGCGGCCTACCGCGAGGGCCTCAAGGCCAACGCGGCCGCGGCGCTGCTCTCCAAGCAGCTGGTCACGCTGCGCGACGACGCGCCGGCGACGCTCGACGTCGAGGCCTTCGCCTGCCGCGAGCCGGACCGCGCGGCCGCCCACGCCCTCTTCAAGGAGCTGGAGTTCCAGGCCCTCGCCCGCGAGTTCGCGCCCGAGCTCGTCGCGGGCGTGGGCGAGCACCGGCTGCTGCTCGACAGGCCCTCGCTCGAGGCGGCGCTCGCCGAGGCCCGCGGCGCCGGGCGCCTGGCGCTCGGCCTCGCGCTGACGAGCGCCCAGGCGATGCGGGCGCGGGCGCTCGGGGTCGCCCTCGCCTGGAAGCCGGGCGCCTCCGTGTTCGTGCCGCTGGCGCCATCCGGGATCGAGGCGCAGGGCGCGCTGCCCGCGGCCGAGGCGCTCGCGTTGCTGCGTCCGCTGCTCGAGGACGCGGCGCTGCTCAAGGCCTCGGCGCACGCCAAGCGCGATCGCGTCGTGCTCGGCCGGCTCGGCATCGCGCCCGAGGGGCTCGTCTTCGACGCCCTGCTCGCGTCGTACCTCCTCGATCCCGGCCGCCGGGGCTACACGCTCGAGGACCTGGCTTTCGAGTACCTCGAGGAGCGGCGCAGCCCCGGCACCGACGGAGTCGTCCCGGAGGCCGCCGCGGCGGGGGAGCTCGCCGGCGTCGCGGGAGGGGAGGCGGAGATCGTGCTGCGGCTCGAGGCGCCGCTTGGCGCGCGGCTGCGCGAGGAGGGGCTCTTCGAGGTCTACGAGTCGATGGAGCTGCCGCTCGTGGCCGTGCTCGCCGACATGGAGCGGGCCGGGGTGAAGATCGACAGCGAACGGCTCGGCGCCATGGGCCGCGAGATGGAGGCGCAGCTCGAGTCGCTCACGCGCGAGATCCACAGCCTGGCCAAGGGCGAGTTCAACGTCAACTCGCCGGTCCAGCTGCGCGAGGTGCTCTTCGAGCGGCTCGGTATGAAGAGCGCCCGCAAGACCGCGAAGACCCGGGCCGCCTCGACCGCCGAGGACGTGCTCGAGGAGCTCGCGCTCGTGCACGAGCTGCCGCGCCGGATCCTCGACTACCGCTCGGTGCAGAAGCTGAAGTCCACCTACGTGGATGCCCTGCCGGGCCTGGTGAACCCGGAGACCGGCCGTATCCACGCGACCTTCAACCAGACCGTGGCCGCCACCGGCCGCCTGTCGGCGACCGACCCGAACCTGCAGAACATCCCCATCCGCACCGCCGAGGGCCGCCGCATCCGCGAGGCGTTCGTGGCCGAGCCCGGCCGGCTGCTGCTCTCGGCGGACTACAGCCAGATCGAGCTGCGCGTGCTCGCGCACCTGTCGCAGGACGCGACGCTGATCGACACCTTCCGCCGCGGCGAGGACGTGCACGACCGCACCTCGCGCGAGATCTTCGGGCCGATCTCGCCCGTGCCGCCGGACGAGCAGCGGCGCATCTCGAAGATGGTCAACTACGCGCTGCTCTACGGGAAGAGCGCCTTCACGCTGGCCAGGGACCTCGGCATCGAGCGCAAGCAGGCCGAGGCCTTCATCGCGGCCTACTTCTCGCGCTACCCCGCGGTCCGCCGCTTCATCGACCAGACGATCGAGCAGGCGCGCGAGACGGGGGAGGTGCGCACGCTGCTCGGCCGCCTGCGGCGGCTGCCGGATCTGCGCTCGAAGAACTTCCAGCTGCGGGCGGAGGCCGAGCGCCAGGCCATGAACACGCCGGTGCAGGGCTCGGCCGCCGATCTGATCAAGCGGGCGATGATCGACCTGCACGCCGAGCTGTCCCGCCGCGGGCTCGGTTCCCGCCTCATCCTGCAGATCCACGACGAGCTGCTGCTGGAGGTGCCAGAGGCCGAGGCCGAGGAGGCCCGCGCCCTGGTGCAGCGGGTCATGGAGGGCGCCCTCGCGCTGGACGTTCCGCTGGTCGCCGACGCCCGGCTCGGCCGCAACTGGGCCGAGGTCCACTAGCGCCGGGGCGCCGGGCCTTTGACCGCGCCCGGCGCCGGATGCTAGAAAGGTCTTTTGGAGGTGTCTCGAAAGTGCCGCTCTACGAGTACGAGTGTCCGAAGGACGGGGTGTTCGAGCAGGTGCGGAAGTTCTCGGACCCGCCCCTGACGGCCTGCCCGACCTGCGGCGGCCCGATCGAGAAGCTGATGTCGGCGCCCGCCATCCAGTTCAAGGGCACGGGCTGGTACGTCACCGACTACGCCCGCAAGTCCGGCGGGCCCGAGGGCAGCAAGGCCTCGTCTTCGGAGTCCGGCGAGGGCAAGAAGTCCGACTCGACGGGGTCCAAGGACTCGAGCAGCTCGTCGACCCCGTCGTCACCCGCCAGCACCGACAAGAAGTAGCTCGAGACGGCGAAGCTCCGTCCTACAGCTTCAGCGTCTTGAGATAGTCGCGGAACGGGCCCCCGAGGTCGTCGCGCTTGAGCGCGAACTCGACGGTCGCCTTGAGGAAGCCGAGCTTGTTGCCGGCGTCGTGGCGCACGCCCTCGAACTGGTAGCCGTGGATCGTCTGCCGGCGGCCGAGCTGCTTCAGGGCGTCCGTCAGCTGGATCTCGCCGATCGCGCCGCGCTCGGTCTTCTCCAGCTCCTCGAAGATCTCGGGCGTCAGGATGTAGCGGCCGATGATCGCGAGGTCGCTCGGGGCGTCCGCGGCCTTCGGCTTCTCGACCAGGTTGCGCACGCGGTAGACGCGCCCGCTCTCGCCCTCGGGCGAGCCGTCGATCACACCGTAGGCCGAGATCTCGTCCTTCGGCACCTTCTGCACGGCGACGACCGGGCCGCCGTAGGCCTCGAACACGTCCATCATCTGGCGCATGCACGGGACCTGGGCGTCGATGATGTCGTCGCCGAGCATGACCGCGAACGGCTCGTCGCCCACCATGTCGCGGGCCATCGACACGGCGTGCCCGAGGCCGAGCTGCTCGCCCTGGCGGACGTAGGAGATCTTGATCATGCTCGAGATCGCGCGCACCTGCTCGAGCACCTCGTCCTGCTTGCGCGCCGCGAGGTGGCGCTCGAGGTCGTAGGAGCGGTCGAAGTGGTCCTCGATCGCGTTCTTGCCCTTGCCGGTGACGATGATGATCGAGGTGAGGCCGGAGGCGACCGCCTCCTCGATCACGTACTGGATGATGGGCTTGTCGACGAGGGGCAGCATTTCCTTCGGCTGCGCCTTCGTGGCCGGCAGGAAGCGGGTTCCGAGGCCGGCGGCGGGGAAAACGGCCTTCCTGATCTTCCGGGTGGCAGACATGGCCGGAATCGTAACACGCGCCGGCGACCCGGCCGCACCCGCGCCCGGCCGCCCGCGGGCGGCGTGCTATCCTCGCCGACGCCATGCTGGACCTGCGCTACGTCGTCGAGAACCGCGAACAAGTCCTGGCGCTGCTCGCGAGCCGCGGCCAGACCCTCGAGCAGATCCAGGCCTTTCCGGGCCTGGCCGGGGTCGACCCGTGGGCGCTCGACGCCGAGCGCCGCGCGCTGATCCAGGAGGTCGAGCAGGCGCGCCACCGCCAGAAGACCGCGGGCGAGGAGATCGCCCGTCGCGGCAAGGCGAAGCAGGACGCCTCCGAGCTCAAGGCCGAGATGAAGGGCGTCGCCGAGAGCATCAAGCGGGGCGAGGCGCGGCTCGAGGAGGTCAAGGCCGCTCTCGACCGCTTCCTGCTCGTGGTGCCGAACGCGCCGGACGCGAGCGTGCCGGTCGGGCGGGACGAGACGGCCAACGTCGAGGTTCGCCGCGTGGGCGAGCCGCGGGCGTTCGAGTTCACGCCCAAGGCGCACTGGGACCTCGGGCCCGAGCTCGGGATCCTGGACTTCGAGCGCGCCTCCGCGCTGTCGGGAGCCCGCTTCGCCGTGCTGTGGGACGCCGGGGCCAGGCTCGAGCGGGCGCTCGGCCAGTTCATGCTCGACCTGCACGGCGGCCGTGGCTACCGCGAGGTGGGTCCGCCCTTCCTGGTCACGGCCGAGACGCTCACCGGCACGGGCCAGCTGCCGAAGTTCGAGAGCGACCTCTTCAAGACCTCGGCCGGCGAGCGGACCTTGTACCTCATCCCCACCGCCGAGGTCCCGCTCACCAACCTGCACCGGGGCGAGATCCTCGAGGCGGCGGAGCTGCCGAAGCACTACGTCGCCCTCACGCCCTGCTTCCGCTCCGAGGCGGGTTCCTACGGCAAGGACGTGCGCGGGCTGATCCGCCAGCACCAGTTCCACAAGGTCGAGCTCGTGAAGCTCACCACCCCAGAGAGCTCCGCCGCCGAGCTCGAGGCGATGCTCGCCGACGCCGAGGAGGTCCTGAAGCGGCTCGGCCTGCCGTACCGCGTGATCGTGCTCTCGACCGGGGACATGGGCTTCTCGGCCGCGAAGACCTACGACATCGAGGTCTGGCTGCCGGGGCAGAGCGCCTACCGCGAGATCTCGTCGTGCTCTAACTGCACGGACTTCCAGGCGCGGCGTGCGGGCCTGCGCTACCGGCCGGAGCCGGGCGCGAAGCCCCGCTTCGTCCACACCCTGAACGGCAGCGGCCTGGCGGTCGGGCGCACGCTGATCGCCGTGCTCGAGAACTACCAGCAGGAAGACGGTTCGATCCTCGTCCCACAGGCCCTGCGCCCGTACCTGGGCGGCCTCGAGCGGATCACTCGCCGCTGACCGCGGCCGCCGGCCGCCCGCGCGAGGACGACGGGGCGCCGCCCGGTCGGACCCGCTCGACGGCGAGCGAGACGGCGAGCAGCAGCAGGAGCGGCAGCGCCAGGCCCGCGAACCAGCGGTCGACGCGCTCGCTGTGCCGCGCGCGCCGGTCGAGCGTGAGCAGGACGGCGAGCGCGACGAGCCAGACCGCGGCCACCCGTGCCTCGGAGGCCGGGGGCTCCCACGGGGGCGCGCTCGAGCCGGCGCGAGAGCTGAGGAAGGGCAGGTAGCGCGAGGGCGAGACGGTGCCCGCGAGCGACTCGAAGATCGCCGGCGGGCCGTCGCGCCCGGTCACCATCCGCATCTCGCGCGGCGCGGCGAACATCAGCAGCGCGAGCGCGAGCCCCGCGGCGGCGAGGGGCAGCCGCCAGCGCGCGAGGCCGCGGGCCGGCGCCTCGGCGAGGCGCAGGGCAAGCGCCAGCGCCAGCACCGGCACCAGCGGCACGACGAAGCGGGCCGGCGGCGAGAAGCCCCACCAGTTGCGCCAGCCGAGCACCGGCAGCAGCAGGCCGAGCGCCGCGGCCGCGAGCGGCCAGTGGCGTCGCCGCCGCAGCGCCGGCAGGCCGGCCAGCGCCAGCAGGAACACCGGCGCGAAGGGCAGCAGGCCGTAGGCGCCGTCCACGAACAGCCCGACGAGGGTCCGCAGCGGCGTGGCGCGCAGCACGGGCGTCGGCGCGCTGCCGCCGTAGCGGGCGAAGGGCGACAGCGAGCCGAAGGCCCACCACTGGTAGGCCGCCCAGGCGAGGGCCAGCGCGCCACCCGTCGCGGCGAACGCGATCCGGGCCCGCCCCCTCAGGACGACGAGGGCGGCGAGGCCGGTCGCACCCGCCGCCAGCGCCAGGCGCACGTGCAGCCACGGCAGACAGGCGAGCGCGAGCGCGGCCAGCGCGGCGCGGCCGCTGCCGGCGGCGGGGCCGGGCCGCAGCGCGCGCAGCGCGATCGCCAGGGCGAGCGCGGCCACGACCTCGGTGTAGAGGAAGGCGGTGTAGAACAGGACCGGAGGGCCGAGCGTCGCCAGCCAGGCGAGCGCGGCGGCCGGCTCGCTGCCCGTCGCCTCGAGCGCGAGGCCGTGGACGATCCACGCGAGCGCCGCGCCGGCGAGCGCCAGCAGCAGGACGCAGCCGGCCCGGCCGGCCAGCGCATACGCCGGCGCGAGCAGCAGGGCGAGCCCGGGGCTGTGGGTCGGGCGCAGCCCGCCGCGTCCGTCGCCGACGCCGGCCGGCATGCGGTCGAGCCCGCCGAGGTACTCCAGCGGGTCTCCGCGCGCGAAGTTGTCGCGCAGGTCCACGTCGCCTTCCCGCCAGACGCTCTGCGCCATCAGCAGGTAGTCGATCTCGTCACCGGAGGGCTCCACGGCGCGGGCGTAGCGCTGGCCGACCGCCCCGAACAGCAGGAGGGGCACGAGCAGCAGCGCCCAGGCCGGGACGCCCGCGCTCCTCGGCCGCAGCCGGGCGGACAGGCCCAGGCCGAGCGCCAGGACGGCGAGCACGAGACCCAGCGGCCCGTCGAAGAGCCCGAGGGCCGGCGCGACGGCGCGCGCCGCCGGAACGCGCGCGAGGACCAGCACGCCCAGCGCGAGCGCGAGCGGCGAACGCAAGGATC
>JBGASI010000593.1:0-6811 GCA_044229815.1 Vicinamibacteria bacterium
CCCGGCTGCGGCGACGCCCCGGCCGTGTTCGGCGTGGCCGTCGCCTACGCGGTCCGCGAAGGCGACGCGCGGGGCGCCTGGCGGGCCGCCTGCGACTGGGCGAGCGAGGCGGGCGCGACGCGGCTGGTGCGCGACGCGCTCGCGGCCGCGGAGCGGGAGCCGCCGGCCTGCGACGGCGCGAGCCAGGGCTGGGTCCGGATCGCGATCCAGAACGCCTTCCACGAGCTGCTGCACGCGCCAAGCCTCGAGCAGGGCATCGTCGACACCGTGCGCCGCGGCGGCGACACCGACACGAACGCCGCGATCACGGGGGCTCTGCTGGGCGCTGTGCACGGTCGCGCTGCCGTGCCGGCCCAGTGGCGGGGGGCGCTGCTCAGCTGCCGGCCGCTCGCGCCGTGGGCGGCGCGGCCACGCCCGCACGCGTACTGGCCGATCGACGCGCTCGAGCTGGCCGAGGGCCTGCTGCTGGCGGGGTCGCGAGCCGCCGGCTGAGCGCGCGACATCGGCCGCCGAGGGGTACGTTCAGCGGAGAGGGAGGGTGGGGATGAGGAGAACGCCGGTCGTCGCCTTGGTTTTCGTGGCGGGAGTGGTGGCCGGGGCCGGCCTCGGGGGCGCGAAGGCGGCGCCCGTCCGCAAGTACATCAACCTGCCGGGCCGGGCCGTCAGCGCGCCCTTCAGCGACGGGGTGCTGGTCGGCGACACGCTCTACCTGGCCGGGCGCATCGGCTTCCTGCCGGGCACGCGCAAGCTGCCGGCCACCCCCGAGGAGGAGGCGCGGCTCGTGCTCGACCAGTACAAGACCGTGCTCGCCGAGGCGGGGATGACGATGGACGACCTCGTCTCGGTCCAGGTGTTCTGCTCCGACGTGTCGCTCTTCGACACCTGGAACAAGGTCTACCCGACCTACTTCGGCAAGGACCTGCCGGCACGCGCGTTCCTCGGCTCCGGGCCGCTGCTGTTCGGCGCCCGCTTCGAGATGCAGGGGATCGCCGTGCGGCGCTGAGCGCTCAGACCGCCGGCGCGGGCATCCCGTAGGCCGCCCACTCCTCGCGGGACGGGCCGTACACGCCGGGCACCTTCAGCCCCGCGAGGCGCATCAGCACGCTCATCTGGCCGCGGTGGTGGGCCTGGTGGGCGACGAGCGCCCACAGCGTGCGCCCGCGCGGCCAGCGCTCGCCGTACATGTCGTCCTCGACCTCGAGGTCGGCGTCCGTCCAGGTGGCGACCTGGCGTGCGACCGACTGCGCGGCGGCGTCGTAGGCGGCGAGGATCGCGGCGGCGCCCGCCGGCACGGGGGAGTCGTGCGCGGGGCCCTCCACCTTCAGGCCGGTGCGGTCCATCATCTCGCCGAGGGTCGTCGCCAGGTGCCAGGCGATCCGGCCCAGCGTCCGCTCGTCGGCGCCCGCCGCCTGCGCGAGCGAGCCGTCGTCGAGGACGCCGAAGAGCTTGAGCGTGCCCTCCCGCTCCTCCTGCCAGGTCTTCTCGAAGTCCGCCACGCGTCGGAACATGCTCACCTCCGTCGGTTGTCGAGCGCGCAGGGTAGCACGCGCTACCACAGCGGCGGGGGGGCAAAGGCGCCGTCGCGCTCCCGCAGCCGGTCGCGCGGTGGCACCCGGCGCGGCAGTACGCCGAGGGCGACGAGGGCGGGACGGTACTCGTAGCGCAGGGCGAGCGTCTCGAACGGGTGCGTCTCGGGCTCGAAGCTGACGAGCATCACCTCGTCGCGCCGGGCCTGCCCCCAGCCGGTGCCCGGGTACGACCGGCCGGGCGCCGCCGAGGCCTCGGCGCTGGCGCCGGCCTTGTTCCGCGCGGCCGGGGCGTCGGCGCGGTCGGAGCCGGCGCGCGCGTCCGCCTCGGCCGGCTCCTCCGAGTCGGTGAAGGGCACGGGCTCCGGCGCCAGCCGACGCTGCGCGACGACCCGGCGCTCGCGGTAGACGGCCACCTCGATCCAGCCCATCTTCTCGTTCGCCTTCCCGACGCGGGCCGCGTACGACGCGCGCTCGTCGACGAAGGTGAACTGGCGCACGGCCTGCAGCGAGGTGCGCCAGCCCTGCACGGTCGTGCGCTGCCAGGGATCGAGCACGTACATGCGTCCGCGCCCGCAGTCGCGCGCGCCGGAGATCGCGTTGAGGCCGTCCACGCTGAGCACGGCGCCGAGCCTCTCGCTCGTGCGGTTCGCCAGGGTCAGCGCGTAGCGGCTGCCCGGCCGCGCCTCGAGGTAGAGGCGGCCCGAGCCGTCCGGTGCCGTGTAGAGCGCCACCGGCTGGCCGTCGATCTCGACGGAGACGCCGACGAGGGCGCCAGGCGCCTCGTCGACGGCGGGGGCGACGGCGCCGGCCGTCGCCGCCGTGAACAGGCTCGCCAGGAGGAAACCCGCCGCTCGCAATCCGCGCATGTCGCACCTCGCTCGGCCGGAGCGTCGTCCGGCCCTCGCTGCTGTTACCCGTGGCGTGGCGCGGCTATTCCGGGGACGAGGCGCCTACGGCAGCCGCCTCAGCACGACGAAGGTGTGGTCGTCGGACTGGCGCTCGCCGCCGAGGCGGACGAGGGCCTCCGCCTGCAGGCCCGCGAGGATCGTGGCCGCGCTGCCCGCGGAGTCCCTCACGACGCGGGCCAGGTCCGCCGGTCCGAGCGTGCGCGAGGCCGCCCGAGCGGCCTCGAAGACCCCGTCCGAGCACAGCACGGGCCGGGAACGGGCCCAGGATCGTGCCGCCCTCGTCGAGCGCGAGGCTCGTCCCCGACCCGCGCACGAGCAGGGGGTCGGCGTGCCCCGCGTTGACCCAGCGCAGGTCGCCGCTCGCGGTGTCGAGCCGGGCGAGGAAGAGGGTGGCGTAGCGGTTGGCCGGCATCACGTCGCGCAGGCCCTCGTTCACGCGCGCGACGATGGCGGGGAGCGGCACCTCTTCCCGCCACAGGGCCCGCACGCCGGCGCGCAGCGTCGCCATCAACAGGGCCGCGGCGAGCCCCTTGCCGGCGACGTCGCCCAGCGCGAGCAGCAGGCCGGACTCCTCGACCACGAAGTCGTAGTAGTCGGCGCCGACCGCGCTGCACAGGCGGCTCGACCCCGCCAGCTCCCAGCCGGCGAGCGAGGGGGCCTCTTCAGGGAGGAGGCTCGCCTGGATGCGGGCGGCCCCGCGCAGGTCCTCCTCGAGGCCCCGCTTCTCGGCCGCGTCGCGGCGCAGGCGCAGGCTCTCGAGCCGGCTCGAGGCCAGGTTGGCGACGGCGGTCGCGAGCAGCACGTCCTCGGGGCCGAACGGCGCCTCGCCGGCGCCCGCTTCCAGCGTCACGCAGCCGGCCAGTCGCTCGGCCTCCGGCGCGCCGCCGGAGAACCAGAGCGGCGCGCACAGGACCGGGCGCACGCTGCCGTCCTCCACGGCCACCCGCGCCACGACGAAGGCCGAGCGGCCTCGCTGGACGCGCGCGGCGACGGCCGCGTCGATCCGGGTGGGCGCCTCTCCCTCGACGGCGCGCGCCGCGACGACGCTGGCCGCGGGCGGCTCGCCCTCGAACAGCACGACCGCCGCGCGCCGGGCCGGCACCGCTTCCAGCAACTGCGCGAGCAGCGAGTCGAGCAGCGCCGGCAGCGTGGGGGTCGAGACGAGCGTGGCTGCGGCGCGCGTCAGCACGCCGAGCACGCGGCTCTGCCGCGCGAGCGAGGCGGGCTCGAGGTCGCTGCGCGTCGCCAGGTCCGTGACGTCGCGCAGCCGCTCGCCCGCGCCCGGGAGGGGCGCGATTCCGCGCGGCACGTCGCCCGCACAGAACACGAGCGTCCAGTCCGAGACCTCCACGACGTCGCCGTCGGACAGGCGCCGCGGCACGGCGATGCGCCGGCCGTTGACGCGGGTGCCGTTCAGGCTGCCGAGGTCGCGCAGCTCCCAGCCGGCGGACGTGCGCGCGATCTCCGCGTGGCGGCGCGAGAGGACGACGTCGGGCAGCACGAGGTCGCAGCCGTGCGAGCGGCCGACCACCACGCGCTCTCCGGCGAGCGCCAGGTAGTCGACCCGGCCGCCGCGCGTCGATACCCGCAGGTGTGCCATCGCGGTCGCCTACCAGGCGATCCCGTAGTCCTCGCCGTGGTGGCTCGAGCCGCCCCACAGCGTGCCGTGGGCGCGGTCGAACCAGACGGCGTTGATCGGGCCGGACGTGATCGCCTCGGTCTCGATCGTGTAGCCCATCGCCTCGAGCTCGCGTCGCACCGCCTCGGGCGTCGAGGCGGCGAGCGTCACCCGGCCGGGCCGGGCCTCGTGCTGCCCGAACGAGCTGCGCATCTGGTAGCTGTTGAAGTTCGCCGCCTCGCTCGCCTGCTGCACGGTCATCCCGAACTCCACCACGTCGAGGAAGAACTGCAGCAGGTTCTGGTCCTGGGTGTCGCCCCCCTGGACGGCGAAGGCGAGCTGGGGCAGGCCGTCCTTCAGGGAGAGCGAGGGTGTGAGCGTGACCCGCGGCCGCTTGCCCGGTGCCAGGACGTTGAAGGGGTTCTCGGCCTCGTCGAGCACGAAGCTCTGCATGCGCTGGCTGAGGCCCACGCCCGTGCGCCCGGCCACGACCGCGGGCAGCCAGGCGCCGCTCGGCGTCATCGAGACCACCCAGCCCTCGGCGTCGGCGGCGACCACCGAGGTGGTTCCGGCGCGGAAGGCCTCGTCGAAGCGCGCGTCGTCGGAGGCGCGGTCGTGCGGGGGCACGACGCTGCCGGCGCCGGGAAGCGTGTGCCATCTCTCGAGCAGCGCCCGCCACGGGTTCGTGCCGCCCTGGAAGGGGTAGGGGTCCCCGGGGCGCACGTCGGGGTCGTTACGGTCGCGGCGCAGCGAGGCCAGCCGCTGCTTCGCGTAGGCCTTCGAGAGCAGGCCCGCGACCGGCTCCTCGGGCGGGAAGGCGGGGTCGCCATAGTAGAAGTCGCGGTCGGCGAAGGCGAGGCTCATCGCCTGGTAGAGCGTGTGCACGTAGCGGGCCGAGTTGTAGCCCATGCCGCGCAGGTCGACGTCCTCGAGCAGGTTCAGCGTCTGCAGCAGCGCCGGGCCCTGGGTCCAGACGGTGAGCTTGTAGACGTCGCTGCCGTGGTAGCTCGTCCTGACGGGTTCCTCGAGCTTCACCGACCAGCGCGCGAGGTCCTCCTTCGTGAGCAGCCCGCCCTGCTCGCGCGTGGCGCGCACGAGCTCCTCGGCGATGTCGCCCCTGTAAAAGCGGTCGTAGGCGGCCTGCAGCGCCTGCCGGCGGCTGCGGCCCGCGGCGAGCGCCTGCCGCTCGGCCTCGACGAGCTTGCGCAGGGTGGCCGCGAGGTCGCCCTGGCGGAACACCTCGCCCGCCGCGGGGGCCTCGTGGGCCTCGCCGGGGTGGGTGAAGAACAGGGCCTTCGAGTACGGCCACTGCGCGAGCGGGCCCCGCTGCCGCTCGATGGTGTGCGCCAGCTGCGCCTCGATCGGGTAGCCGTCGGCCATCTCGATCGCCGGCGCGAGCACCTCGGCGAGGCTGAGGCGGCCGTACTCGGCCAGCAGCGTGATGAGCCCGCCCGGGGTCCCGGGCGTCACGGCCGCGAGCGGCCCGAGGTCGGGCGGGTAGGCGAGGCCCTTCGCCTTGAAGGCGTTGCCGCCCTTCGCGAAGACGAGCGCGCCGGCGGTGGCCGCCAGCGGCTTGCCGGTGATCGCCACCCAGTGCCGGCCGTGCAGCGGCGGCTTGACCGTGCGCGGCGACTGCGCCCGGCCGGTGGTCGCCGCCAGCGCGCCGAGCGTGCCGGCCGCCAGGAACAGGACGACACCCGCTCGCATCTGCGGCCTCCCTGCCCCCGGCTGAACAGGGGCCTCTCGCCATCCAGCCTGTTGAATGGGCGAAGGCTACCACGGCGGGGAGGCGACGGCGCTATGATCCTCGGGCCCGCCTCGGCCCCGGCGAGGCGCGAACCGGAGGAACACCGCATGAACGACCGCCTGCCGCGCACCGTCCTCGCCTCGCTCCTGCTGCTGGCGGCGCCCCTCGTCGCCTTCGCCGACGAGGGGATGTGGACGTACGACAACCCCCCGCTGCGGCAGCTGAAGGAGAGGCACGGTTTCGAGCCGACGCAGCAGTGGCTCGATCACGTGCGCCTCGCCTCGGTGCGCTTCATGGACGGAGGCTCGGGTTCGTTCGTCTCGCCCGACGGCCTGATGATCACGAACCACCACGTCGGGCTCGGCTGCATCCAGAACGTGTCGAGCACCGCCAGCGACTTCGTGAAGACGGGCTTCTACGCGCCGACGCGCGAGCGGGAAGTGGCCTGCCCCGGCTACGAGGTGAACGTGCTCGCCTCGCTGCAGGACGTGACGGCCCGGGTGCTCGGCGCGACGCGGCCCGAGATGAGCGACGCGCAGGCCCGGGCGGCGCGCAAGGCGGCGACGGCGGCGATCGAGAACGAGTGCGCGGCGCGCACGAAGCTGCGCTGCGACGTGGTCAGCCTGTACCAGGGCGGCGAGTACCAGCTCTACCAGTACCGCAAGTACACGGACGTGAGGCTGGTGTTCGCCCCCGAGCAGTCGATGGCCTTCTTCGGGGGCGACCCCGACAACTTCACGTTCCCGCGCCACGACCTCGACATCTGCCTGATGCGCGCGTACGAGAACGGCCAGCCCCTCAAGCCGGCCTCCTACCTGCGCTGGACCGGGAAGGGCGTCGCCGACGGCGACCTCGTCTTCGTCTCCGGCCACCCCGGCTCGACGGCGCGGCTCGAGACGATGGCGCGCCTCGAGTACCTGCGCGACAAGGCCTACCCGTTCCGGCTGAAGCAGCTGCGCCAGCGGATCGGCGTGCTGAAGGCCTACGCCGCGCTGGGGGAGGAGCAGCG
>JBGASI010000053.1:0-13558 GCA_044229815.1 Vicinamibacteria bacterium
GCGTGCCGCGCGACGGCCGGGCGTTCGAGCCTCAGGCCGAGGGCCGGATCTCGATCCAGTTCAGGTTGAACGAGCCGCCGACCACGAAAACGCGCAGGACCTGCCGGCCGGCGGCGAGGGCGACGCGCGTCTTCGTCACGCTCGTCCAGGCTTGCCAGCCGCCGGTCGAGGGCACTGCGAGATCGCCGGTCTTGTTGACGCCGCCGAAGAGCACGCGCACGAGCGCGCCCCCCGCGGGCTGGCGCGCGGTGCGCAGGGTGATGTCGTAGTTGCCCGCGCTCGCCACCTCCACCGTGTACTCCAGCCACTCGCCGGCGCCGGTCCAGCCGACGTCGTAGCCGCCGCCCGTGTCCGTGGTGGCCTCGACGTCGACGCGTTCGCCCGCGCGGTACTGGCCGCCGTTGTTGGGCACGTCGAGGTCGTGGTAAGCGACCGCCTCGCCGCCCTGGTCGAAGTTCTCGGCCTGGATGCGGCGCGCGCCGCTCGAGTCGATCGGCCAGGGCCTGCCGCCGTTGCCGTAGGTCGTGTGACCGACGACGGGCCCCGGGGGCGGGGTCGGCGTCGGAACGGGCGTCGGCGTCGGTGTCGGAGCCGGCGTCGGCGTCGGCGCGGGGACAGGGCTGCCCGCGATCAGGATCAGGTTGACGTTCGAGAGCACGGCCTGGCTCGCCGAGGTGAACTCGATCGTGTTCGTCCCGTCCCTCACCTCCGACAGCGGCACCGGCACGTCGATGGTCCGCCAGCCGAAGGTCGTGGCGTCGAAAGGCCACGCCGGTGCGTGCACCGGCCCGCCGTTGACCCGGAAGCTGGGCACCGCGCGCTGATAGGGGAACCAGTTGAAGGTGGCGATCGCCCCCGTGGGCGTCTGGCTCCGATACACCCCGGCCACCTGGAGCGTCACCGGTCCCTGACCCAGGGCGTAGCCGAGGCGCAGGCCTCCCGCCACTGGCACCATCGAGTCGCGCGCGTCGAACGACAGGTCGCGATAGGTGTCCGGACCGTCGAAGCCGACGTTGTCCCACGCGAAGGTGTGATCGCACTGGTTGTTGAACTTGCAGCCGTTGTAGGAAACGTGCTCGAGCCAGATGAGGCCCCGCGTGAAGGTCAGGCCGAGATTCTCGGCGATGGCGATCAGCCGGACCACGTCGGATCCGGGGTCGGTGGCCCACACCTCCGCGCGGTCCACGCTGACGCGGATCTCGAAGTGGTTCAGCTCGCCCGTCGCCGAGCCCCTCGCCACGCACCCGGTCCGCTGGAACGGGACGTTCGCCGGCACGTAGTTGCGGGTGACCGAGATGGACTCCACCCCCGTTCCGTCCCCGCAGTCGTCGCTCCCCAGGGAGAGGCCGAAGCTGTGGCGCGCGTACGGGAACTGCGCGGAGAGCTCGCCGGCGTGCGGCGCCGGCACGGGCTTGTCCGTCCACCAGAACTCCGGCCACGCGGCGTGCGGACCCTCCGAGTCCGCGCTCACGTCGAACACGACGGTGCCGGTGCGGCCGGCGATGTCGAAGGGCTGCTTCGGGTACAGCGCGAGGATGGGCTGCCCGCCACGGTCGGATACGGCCTCCAGCACGCGGCCGTTGCAGATCCGAACGTCATTGGGGGGCAGCACGGTCTGCGCTGCGCCGCAGCCGACGAGGCGCGCGGGGAAGAAGTCGTTGTACTGCCCCTGCCCGAGGTTGACGGCCGTGTTCGTGCGCGAGACGCCCCAGAGCGTCGCGTTGAGGTCGCCCGAGCGGGTGGCGGGGTTCGGCGTCGCGACGTCGAACGTCTCGCAGAAGGCGACGTCGGTCGGGCTTGCGGTCAGGAACTGGCAGCCGCTCGCGGCGGACTGCGTGGCCGTGATCCACGGATGCGCGGCCACGGCGGCCAGCGCGAGGGCGGACAGCGCGACGGCGAGGCGAACGGCACGGACACGTACGGCGTCGGAGAGACGGAGCATGCGCACCTCCTCGGAACGACGATCAGGAGCTCCCCGGGGAGGCACCCCGCGAGCGGGACCGCAGCGCAACGTCGGCCGGCGAACGCTCAGTGCGTCGGTTCGAGCTTCTGGTGAGAGAGCTCCTCGGGTCGATCCCCGCGAGCCGGCGACGTCCTCTGCAACCTAGGCCATCGCGGCGGCGGGCGCCACTGAAAAGCGCCGTCACGCAGAGGAGCGGCCGGCCGTTGCCTGTGTGACGCCTCGCACAGGGGCGCCGCAGGCCACTGAGGGCAGGTGGGTTGCGAAGCCCGCGTTACCGAGAGACACGCCGGTGAAAAGACGTGCCCGGCGGGTCCTTTCGCCGCTGCGCCCGAGGCTCAGCCGATCAGCGGGCTCCGCGGGCGCCCCGGCGCCGGGTCGCGAGCGCGCGGCGACGGCGAACGGAAGCGGCGAGCTCCTCGACGAGCGGCACCGACTCCTCCCAGCCGAGGCAGGCGTCGGTCACGCTCTGGCCGTAGGCGAGCGGCCGTCCCGCCGCGATGTCCTGCCGGCCGCCCTTCAGGTTCGACTCGACCATCACGCCCACGATCCGTCGCTCGCCGGCCAGGAGCTGCGCGCAGACCGCCGCCGCGACGTCCTTCTGGCGCCGGTGGTCCTTCGCGGAGTTGGCGTGGGAGAGGTCGATCATCAGGCGCTGCTCGAGGCCGGCCGCCGCGAGCGCCTCGCAGGCCGCCGCGACGCTCGCCGGGTCGTAGTTCGGCGTCCGGCCGCCGCGCAGGATCAGGTGACAGTCCTGGTTGCCGCGTGTCTCGACGATGGCCACCTGCCCGTTCTTGTGCACCGACAGGAAATGGTGGCGCTGCCGGGCGGCGAGGATCGCGTCGCAGGCGATCCGCACGTTGCCGTCCGTCCCGTTCTTGAAGCCGACCGGGGCCGACAGGCCGGAGGCGAGCTCGCGGTGGACCTGGGACTCGGTGGTGCGCGCGCCGATCGCGCCCCAGCTGATGAGGTCGCCGATGTACTGCGGCGAGATCACGTCGAGGAACTCCGAGCCCGCCGGCACGCCGAGCTGGTTGATGCGCACCAGCAGGTCGCGGGCGATGCGCAGCCCCTCGTGGATCCGGAAGCTGCCGTTGAGGTGCGGGTCGTTGATGAGGCCCTTCCAGCCGACCGTGGTGCGCGGTTTCTCGAAGTAGACGCGCATCAGGATCTCGAGCTGGTCGGCGTGCCGCCGGCGCAGCTCGGCCAGCCGCTCGGCGTACTCGAGGGCGGCGGCGGGGTCGTGGATCGAGCAGGGCCCGATCACCACGAGCAGCCGCTCGGAGCGGCCCCGCAGGATCTCCTGCACGCGCCGGCGCGTCTCCGTGATCAGGGCTTCCGCGGGCGTGCCGCGGATCGGGAAGAACTGGATGAGGTGCTCGGGCGGCGGCAGCGGGACGACGTTGCCGATCCGCTCGTCGTCGGTGAGCGACGTGCGGTCGGTCGGAACGAACGGCGAGAGGCGGTCCGCTTTGCCGGTCAAGGTCGGGGGTTCTCCGCGCAAAGGGCTGATTCAAGCACGTCGCCCGCGCGGCGGCAATCGGCCGCCGCGGCCCGGTCCCGCCGCCTCAGCGGTTCGGCCGGTACCAGTAGCGATCGGCGAAGGCGCGGCCTGTGTCCCGCCCGAGCAGCAGGCCGACCCCCACGCGCGGCATCATCGTCAGGTAGTGCCACTCGCCGTGGTCGTCGAACTTGCGCAGCGAGACGATCGCCTTCGCGCCCCGCATGCGCGCCAGCCGCTGGCCGCGCGAGCGCCCGAGCCGCCGCAGCCGGAGCAGGTAGTCGACGTCCTCGGCGAACAGCAGCCTCTCGTCGTAGCCGCCGATGGCCACGTGGTCGGCGCGACGGCAGAAGACGACACCCGTGTCGACCCGGGTCGCGAGCAGCACCGGGACCATCAGGGCCCAGGTGAGCGCGAACCCCGCCGACCAGCGCTCCGGCCGCACGCCCGTCGCGCCCGCGATCACCCGGGGCTGCAGGACGTCGTCGATGCGGTCGAACGTCGCGGGGTGCACCCGCGTGTCGGCGTCGACGAAGCCCAGCACCTCGCCCGTGGCCAGCGCCGCGCCCCCGTTCCGGGCGGCCGCGATCGCCCGCTTCTCGACGAGCGTCACGCGGCAGCCGCGCTCGCGAGCGATCCTCGCCGTCGCGTCCGTCGAGGCGTTGTCCGCGACGATCACCTCGACCTGCGGCGGGCCGCCCCGGTACGCCCCGCGCGCCGCGTCCACGCTGTCGAGCAGCCGGGGCAGGTAGCGCTCCTCGTTGTAGGCCGGCACGACGAGCGAGAAGCGCATCTTCAGCGCGCGACGCCGTCGCCCGCGATCTCGACCACGATCACCGTCCCCATCGGGTCGGGCATGGGCCGCTCCAGGACGAGCCAGCGCCGGCCCTCCTGCGTCTTCACCTCGACCGGCGCGCCGTCCAGCAGCCGGTAGGCGCGGCGCACGGCGTTGCGCATGGGCGGCAGCTCGAACGGCGCGCGCGGCTCCTGGAACAGCGTGAAGTAGAGCCGTCCCGGTTTCGTCGTGACGCGCCACTCGTTGCGGGAGAGGAAGAGGGGATTGCCGCGCGCGTCCGTGGCGCCGCGCGCGCTCGGCTCGCCGAGCTCGTCGCCGAAGGGCGTCGGGCCGGCGCCATAGACGGCCTCACCGTTCGCCTTCAGCCAGCGGCCGGCGGTGCGCAGGACGTCCTGGCTCGGCTGCGGGATCACCCCCTCGGCCGTCGGGCCCACGTTGAGCAGGTAGTTGCCGCCCTTGCTGACGATGTCGACGAGCTTGAAGACCACCTCGCCCGGCGACTTCCAGTCCTGGTCGTCCTTGCGATAGCCCCAGGTGTGGTTGATCGTCGCGGGGGTCTCCCAGGCCTCGTCCCCGACGCGCGAGGGGATCACGTTGTCCCCGGTCGAGACGTAGTCCCCGGCCGAGCCGAGCCGGCCGTCGATCAGCGTGTCCGGCTGCAGCGAGCGCACGAGGTCCGTGAAGCGCTTCGCGCGCTCGGGCGTCATCAGCCGCGGCGTGTCGAACCAGACGAGCGCGACCGGCCCGTAGCCGGTCAGCAGCTCGCGGACCTGCGGCTCCGCCTTCTCGCGCAGGTACTGGTCGAAGTCCTTCTTCTCGTCCGGGCCGAAGTCCCAGGTGTTGCCGGCCCCGTTGGGCTCGTGCCAGTCCTGCGCCTGCGAGTAGTAGAAGCCGAGCCGCAGCCCTCGCTTCGCGCAGGCGGCCGCCAGCTCCTTCAGCACGTCCCGCTTGAACGGCGTCGCGTCCACCACGTCGTAGCCGCTGGCCTTCGAGTCGAACAGGGCGAAGCCGTCGTGGTGCTTCGAGGTGATGACGACGTACTTCATGCCGGCGTCCTGCGCGAGCTGCGCCCAGGCGTTCGCGTCGAAGCGCACCGGGTTCCACTGCGCGGCGAGCGCTTCGTACTCGCGGACCGGGATCTTCGCGCGGTTCATGATCCACTCGCCGATCCCGGGCACGGTCCGGCCCTTCCACTCCCCGGCCGGGATCGCATAGAGACCCCAGTGGATGAACAGCCCGAACTTCGCCTCGCGGAACCAGCGCAGGCGCGCCTCGCGCGCCGGGTCCGTCGCGGGAGGTTCCTGGGCCAGCGCCTGGGCGCACAGGGCGAGCGAGAAGGCCACGACGGCGGCACGTCGCATCACGTCCACCTCCGTGTCGCGCAGTCTAGTCCGGCCGGCCGGCAGAGTGCGAGAGAATCCTGGGCTTGACTTGCTCCAAACCGCAACCCTAGACTCCCGGCGCATCAGGCGGAAAGGGAGCGAACGGGTGGTGGAAGAAGCGCCGCGCGCCTCGAGCGGCGAGGCCGGAGAGCGGGCCTTCCCGCGTCACTGGCTCGGGCTCTGGCCGCTGCTGGTGTCGCTCGCCACCTTCCTGGGCTCGCTCGCCGCGGCGCTGCGCGTCGGGCTGCGGTCGACCGACGGCCGCCTCATCTACGCCGTGGACGACGCCTACATCCACATGGCGCTCGCCCGGACGTTGGCCCTTCACTCGGTCTGGGGCTGCACCCCGTACCACTTCTCGTCCTCGTCTTCCTCCCTGCTCTGGACGTTCGTGCTCGGCGTCGCCTACCGCCTGTTCCAGGTGCACGACTGGACACCCCTCCTGCTCAACGCCGCCTTCGCGATCGGGACGCTGGTGGTCGCCAACGCCGCCCTGACCCGCCTGGGGGCGCAGCCGCTGCTGCGCGCGACGGCGCTCGTCGGGATCGCCGTCGCGTTCCCGCTCGCCGGGATGGTCCAGCTGGGGATGGAGCACATCCTGCACGTCCTCCTGACGATCGCCTTCGCCACCCTCGCGGTGCGGACCCTCACTAGCCCGCAGGACGGCCCGTCGCCCACCCGGCGCCGCACGCTCGCGTTGTGCCTACTGGGCGCGCTCCTCGCCGCCTCGCGGTACGAGGGCTTCTTCCTGGTCGGTCTCGCCTGCCTCGCCTTCCTGGCGCGCCGGCAGGTGCTGCGCGCCGTCTCGATCGGGGCGGCGGCGCTGCTGCCGGTCGCGGTGTTCGGCCTCGTCTCGGTGGCGAACGGCTCGTACTTCCTGCCGAACCCGCTGATGGTCAAGGCGGTGGGCGAGAACGCGTCGATGCTCGCGGCGCTGCTGAAGCCGTTCGGCAGCGAGGACCTGGCGTTCCTGCAGAACAACCGCGCGATGCCGATCCTGCTCGCGCTTGGCCTGCTCGGCGCGCTCGCGCACGGGCTCTCGCGCCGCGGCTTCTGGCGGGCGCCGGTGCTGTTCCCGCTGGCGCTCGCCGCGATGATCCTGCTGCACGGCCACTTCGTCTTCTCGCCGCTGTTCTGGGTCTACCGCTACGACGCCTACCTCGTGGCGTTCGGCATCTTCGTGGTGGCCGTCGCGCTCGTCGAGCTGCCCGCGCCGGGAGCCCTGCCGCGCGGCGTGCTGCCCGCGTTCCTCGTCGCCGCGCTCGTGCCGCTCCTCGCCGACGTCCGGGAGGGGCTCTTCCCCGGCGCCGAGGTCGAGGGGATGCAGGGCACCTACCTCGAGCAGTACCAGACGGCGCAGTTCCTCCAGCGCTACTACCCGCGCGACGCCGTGATCGTCAACGACCTCGGCGCGGTCACGTACTACACGGAGGCGAGGATCCTGGACCTGGTCGGGCTGGGGGACATCGAGCCGCTCCGGATCATGCGCCGCTCCGCCTACACGAGCCGCGACGTCGTGGCGTGGACGGCCCCGTACCAGCCATCGATCGCGATCGTCTCGCTCAACTGGAGCGTCGTCCGCCCCCTGATCCCGCCCGAGTGGGTCCGGGTGGCGATCGTCGAGGTGCCGCCCAACCGCCATCCCGTGGGCTACTACGCCGTCGACCCGAAGCAGGCCTGGACCCTGCGCGGCAGCGTCGCCCAGCACTTCGGCCCGCTGGCGACGCTGGGCTACCACCTCAGGCTCCGCGCGCCGGAGCACCTCGACGCGCTCGCGCCGAGACCGCGATGAGCGCCGGGCTCGGCCTGCTGGCCCTGGGTTGGGCGGCGTACGGGGCCCTGCACAGCGCGCTGATCGCGCCCGGCACGACCCGCTACCTGAAGCGGGGGCTGGGCGGCGGCTTCCGCTTCTACCGTCTCTTCTTCAACCTCGTCGCGGTCGCGAGCCTCGTCCCGCTGGTGTCGTACGCACGCTCGCTCGAAGGGCCGGCGAGCTTCCGCTGGCAGGGCCCCCTGCTCGGCGTGCGCTACGCCCTGCAGGCCTGCGGCGTGCTGCTGTTCCTCGCCGGCGCCCGGCACTACAGCCTCGCGCAGTTCCTAGGGGTCGGCCAGCTGCGGGGAACGACGCGCGGGGGCCTGGTGAGCGGAGGCGGCATCGACTCCTCCGGCGTCCTGGGCCTGGTGCGACACCCCTGGTACACCGGCCTGCTGCTGCTCCTCTGGGCCCGGGACCTCGATGCGTCGCGCCTGGTGACGGGCGCGGTGCTCACGGCCTACGTCGTCGTCGGGACGCTGCTCGAGGAGCGGAAGCTGGTCGCCGAGTTCGGCGAGACCTACGCCCGCTACCAGGCGACGGTGTCGATGTTCCTCCCGTTCGCGTGGCTGAGGCGTCGACTCGCCGCCGGCGGCCCCGCCGCGAGCTGACGCGCTACAGCCGGTACCCCAGGATGTTCCAGCAGTGGAGCAGCCAGACGAGTGCCGCGCTCGCGAGGGCGACGACCGAGTAGTGAAGCCGGGCGAGCGGCCCCCACCAGCGGTTCTTCCAGGCGCGGGCGGCGTCCCACAGACACAGGGCACCGAGCAGCGCCGCCAGCTGCGGCAGGATCAGCAGGACCGCCTTCCAGACCGGCTGGATGCGGATGACGATGTCCTCCGGGTTCTCGGGCTGGCCCTGGACGAGGGCGACGAGCACGGGGATCGCCATGCAGACCACGACGAGGACCACCCAGAGGCGGGCGCGACCAGCCGCCGGCGGCGCCGTCGAGCGCCGCCCGCGGGCCGCGCGCCAGAGCCCGCCCGCGCCCCAGGCGAGGACCGCGCTCGTCAACAAGACGACGCAGGCCGCCAGCAGCCGCGTGCTGAACGCGGAGGTCTCCCACCAGCGCAGCCTGTGGGACTCCTCGGTGGGATCCTCGTAGAGCGTGACCGCGCCGTCCGTCTCGACACGGAAGGCGATGAGCCTGTCGGAGTCCTTCTGGCGGTAGAGCAGCGGCTCCACAGGGTAGAAGACGTCGTCCCGGATGCGCAGCGAGCCGTCGTCCTGGACGCTCACCGGCTTCTCGTCGGCGGCGCCGAGCAGCACGAGGAACTTGAAGAGAGTCTCGTGCACGTACCAGCTGCTGCGGTAGGGGCCTTCCAGCCGGCGGTCGGGCGGCCCCGGTTTCGGCGTCCAGGCCATCGAGTGGCCGGGTCGCGCGAAGTGCTCGAAGAGCTTGTCGGTGAGCGGGTAGATGCACTGCACCGGCCAGCGGTTGTAGTAGACGAGGAAGCCCGCCCTGAGCTCGGGCACGAGCACCAGGCGCGTGACGTGGCCGCCGCCCCCGCCGTCGTGCCAAACGTAGCGGCGGCCCGCCTTCGAGTCGATCTGCCAGCCGAAGCCGTGTGAGAACGACAGCCGCGGGTCGGCGCGGTGCTGGGGGCTCGTCATGGCCTCTACCGTGCCGGGCGAGACGAGCGCCTGGTCGCCCAGCCGCCCCTCGTTCAGGAACGAGATCATGAAGCGCGCCATGTCGTCGACCCGCGTCGTGACCGAGCCCGCGGGCGCGTCGTTGATGAGGAAGGGCCGCTGCGGGTTCGACTTCCCGTTGCGCGAGCCGTGGCCGATCGCGAGCTCGGCCGCGAAGGGCGACGGCTGCGCGAAGCTCGAGCGCTTCATGCCCAGCGGGCCGAAGATCCGCTTCTCGACGTAGGTCTCGAACGGCAGCCCCGAAGCGACCTCCACCAGGTACCCGGCGAGCGCCATCCCGTAGTTCGAGTAGCGCGACACGCGGCCCGGGGGATCGATCACCGGGGGCATGTGGAGCGCGAGGTGCACGCCGAGCGGCTCGAGCTCCGCCGGCGTCGGGGCGAGCTTGCCGAGCAGCGCGTCGTCGAGCCCGCCGGTGTGCGTGAGCAGGTGGCGCAGGGTCAGCGGCGTCGCGAAGCGGTTGCGCACCTGGAACGTCTTCAGGTAGCGGTTCACGTCGACGTCGAGGTCGAGGGCGCCTCGCTCCACCAGCTGCATCACGGCGGTGGCGGTGAAGAGCTTCGACACGCTGCCGATGTGGATGGCCGTCCGGTCCGCGTCCATCGGCCTGCGCCGCTCCGGGTCCGCGTAGCCGTACGCCTTGCGCAGCACGACGTCGTTTCCCTGGACCAGCACGAACACGGCCCCGGGGATCTCCCCCTTCGCCATCGCCTCCGCGAAGATCGGGTCGATCTCGCTCGCGATCCGCGCGGAGTCCGGCGCGAGCGCCGGGCTCTCCTGGGCAACGGCCGCGAGCGGTCCGAGCGCCAGCAGCGGGAGCGTCAGCAGCCAGAGCGGTCGTGGCCGTGCGGTGCGGATCCCCATGACGGCCCGGTCGCTACTGCGACGTCTTCTCGTCCAGCAGCGTGCCGTCCGGGCCCAGGAGCTGGAGCTGCAGCGGCACCATGCCGAGCGCGTGCGTCGAGCAGCTCAGGCACGGGTCGTACGCCCGCACCAGCGCCGACACCCGGTTGAGGGCGCCTTCCTGGAGCTTGCGGCCGCTCACGAACTTGCGCGCCACCTGCTCGATGCCCTTGCCGATCGCCAGGTTGTTGTGGCCGGTGGCGACGATCAGGTTGACCCAGGTGATCGCGCCGTTTTCGTCCACCTTGTAGTGGTGGATGAGGGTCCCGCGCGGCGCCTCGATCATGCCGACGCCGTCGAGGCAGTTCACACCGGCGTTCGCGCGCACCTTCGTGGACAGGATCGCCGGGTCGTCGAGCAGCTGCTGCAGGCGCTCGAGCGCGTAGGTCGTCTCGATCAGCCGCGCGTAGTGGTAGTGGAAGCCGCTCTGGACGATGCGGCCGAAGCGCTGGCGGTACTCCTCGAGCTCGCTGTCCGCCTCGGGCGTACCGCAGCGGTCGGCGACGTTGAGCCGCGCGAGCGGGCCGACGCGGTAGATGCCGTCGGGGTAGCCGGAGGGCCGGTAGTACGGCGCCTTGAGGTACGAGTCGGAGAGCGAGGCCTCGCCGATGTGCGTGGCGTACTCGTCGGGCCGCACCTGGTCGGCCACGACACCGCCGTCGGGGCCCACGAAGCGCAGGTTGCCGTCGTAGAGGCGCAGGGAGCCGTCGGGGCCCACGAGGCCGGCGTACATCGTGGGGAAGTTGCTGAAAGAGCCGATCTCGTCGGGGAAGGAGGCGACCGTCTTCTTCCACAGCTCGAGCGTGCGCTTCACGATCGCCACGGCCGCCGGCAGCTCGCCGAGCGTCTTCTCCCGCGCGTGGGGGTCGAGCGGGGCGTTGACGCCGCCGGGCACCGTCCACGACGGGTGGACGCGCTCTTTCGCCAGCCGCTCGATCACCTGCTGGCCGAACTTGCGCAGCGCGATCCCGTCGCGCAGCGCGTCCGGGTGCTCCTCGAGCAGGCCGGCCACGTTGCGCTTGGCCGGGTCGTAGTCCATGCCGAGCAGCAGGTCCGGGGCGGAGAGGTGGAAGAACGAGAGCGCGTGCGACTGCACGAACTGCGCGCAGTGCAGCAGCTCGCGCAGCTTCGCCGCCGCCTCCGGGATGCGCACGGCCATGATCTGGTCGCAGGCCTTGACCGAGGCGAGCAGGTGGCTGACCGGGCAGATCCCGCAGATCCGGGCCGTGATCGAGGGCATCTCGTAGTACGGCCGCCCTTCCGTGAACTTCTCGAAGCCGCGGATCTGCGTCACGTGGAACTGCGTGCCGGCCACCTGGCCGTCGTCGTCGAGGCGGATCGTGATCTTGGCGTGGCCCTCGATCCTCGACACGGGGTGGATCGTGATCTTGTTCATCGCTGGCCTCCCGGTCCTGGCCGGCTGTAGCTCGGCCGCCCGACCCGACTCCGTGGCCACGAAGCCCCGCTTGGCGCGTTTCGTGGCGTCCGCCTTCGCCTTCCCAGCCATCGGCCGGGCCTACCCGAACCGCAGCTTCGAGCCGAAGTCGGGCTTGCGGCCCTCGAGCAGCTCACTGAGCGCGAACAGGATCGCGTTCGCCTTCGGCGGGCAGCCGGGCACGTGCACGTCGACCTTGATCACGTCGTGCAGCGGCACCGCCTGCTTCAGCAGCGCCGGCACGCCGTCCTGCGGCACCCCGGGCGTCTCGCTCGCCCCCTCGACGTAGACGCGCTCGAGCAGCCGGCGGGTGGGGATCCCGTTGCGCATCGAGGGGACGTTGCTGGTGACGGCGCAGTCGCCGAGCGCCACCACCACCTTGCTGCGCGCGCGCAGCGTCTGCGCCAGCTTCAGGTCGTCCTGGCTGCTGACGGCGCCCTCGACCAGGGCGACGTCCGTGCCCTCGGGCCACTCCTGCGCGTCGACGAGCGGGCCGAACACGATGTCGGCCTTCTTGAGCACCGCCACGATCCCCTCGTCGACGTCGAGGAGGGACATGTGGCAGCCCGAGCAGCCGTCGAGCCAGCAGGTGCCGATCTTGACCTTGTCCATCAGCGGCCTCCTCGCAGCGACGTGAGCCGGCTGACGACGCCCTTCTGCTTGGTCATCTCCTCGACGGCCCAGCCCTTCTCGGCCATCGCGCCCGTCGGGCAGGCCTGCACGCACTTGCCGCAGCTCGTGCAGGTCTTCGCCTCGCCCCAGGGCCGCGCCAGCTCGCTGACGAGCCGCGCCTGGATGCCGCGGGAGGCCACGTCCCAGACGTGGGCACCCTCGATCTCGGCGCAGGCCCTCACGCAGCGCGAGCACAGCACGCAGCGGTTGTGGTCGAGCACGTAGCGCGGGTGGGTCGTGTCCACCGCGAGCCGCGGGTAGTTGTACGGGTAGCGCACGTGGGTGATGCCGTGCTCCTGCGCCAGCGACTGCAGCTCGCAGTGGCCGGAGGAGACGCAGACCGCGCACACGTGGTTGCGCTCGGAGAAGAGCAGCTCGAGCGCGATGCGCCGGTACGAGGTGAGCTGCGGCGAGCTGGTCGTGACCGCCAGGCCCTCCTGCACCGGCGTCGTGCAGGCGGGCAGCAGGCGGGCGACGCCCGAGACCTCCACCATGCACAGCCGGCAGGCGCCCACGGCGCTCAGGCCGTCCATGTAGCACAGGGCGGGGATGTACTTGCTGTTCGCCCGCGCCACCTCGAGAATCGTCTGGCCGGAGGGGGCAGCGATCACCTCGCCGTCGATGCGGACCTTCACCTTCTGGGTCAAGGCGTGCCTCCTATCTCTCGGTGCCGCGGATGTCGCAGCGCAGGCAGCGGGACGTCTCTTCCATCGCCGCGACCGGGGTCAGGCCGAGCGACACCTCGACCGTCCCCCGCACGCGCTCGGCGGCCGGCACCTCGCCCGGCACGTGGCGCCCGCACTCGGCCTGCTTCTCGGGCGGCTCGAGCGAGTACCGGAACTCCGGCCACAGGCTGGTGAAGCGTTTCTGCCCCATCAGCTTCTTGTCGATGTTGCGGGCGGCCTTCTTGCCGAAGCCCATGGCGTTGGACACGTTCGAGGCGCCGGTGATCAGGTCGCCCCCCGCGTAGAAGCGCTCGCGGCTCGTCTCGAGCGTGTAGCGGTCCACCTCGATCGTGCCCGCCTCCTTCACCTTCAGGCCCGAGGCCTTGCAGAAGTCCGGGTCGACCTTCTCGCCGACGGCGAGGATCACGCTGTCGCACTCCATGCGGATCACCTCGTCGGTGAGCACCGGGCGGCGGCGGCCGGAGGTGTCGAACTCGCCGAGCTTGGTGCGCACCGCCTCGAGCGCGCGCACCTGGCCCGACTTGTCGCCGACGATCCGGTGCGGAGCGGCCAGGTAGACGATCTTCGCGCCCTCGTGCTCGGCGGCCACGATCTCCTCCGGGATCGCCGGCATGTCCTTGCGCTCGCGGCGGTAGACCACCGTCACCTCGGCGCCGAGCCGGCGCGCGGTGCGCGCCGAGTCGATCGCCGCGTTGCCGCCGCCGATCACCACCACCTTGCGGCCGACGGCCAGCGGCTCGTTGCGCGCGACACCCTC
>JBGASI010000594.1:0-2951 GCA_044229815.1 Vicinamibacteria bacterium
GAGAGGCGCGTCCGCCGGCAGCTCGTCCCGGTCGAGACGCACGTCGCGGAGGCTGACGAGGAAGCCCACGCGCGGCTCGCCCGGTCCCTCGCGCTCGAGCCTGCGCAGCGCCTCGAAGACGGCCGCGGCCTGGGCCGCCAGCTCCAGGCCGAGGAAGGCGGGCGCGGAGCCGTCCCGCGCCAGCGGGTGCCGGGCGGGGATGCGACCCTCGCAGTCGATCCCGTCCGGGCGCAGCTCGAGGACCGACTCGACGAGCCGCGCGACGCCCGCCTGCGGGATGAGGCCCGCCACGTCCGCGGCGCGCGTCATCGCGCGGCCCGCGCGGTCACCAGGGTGCCGTGGCTGACCAGCGTCTCGCCGCTGCGCACCTCGAAGCCGACCTGGTCCTCCTGCCGCAGGCGCGTCAGGCGGACGTCGAGGACCTCGCCCGGCCGCACCACGGCCCGCCACCTCAGCGACGGGATCGCGGCGAGGCGCAGGTCCTGCCCCAGCCGCTCGCGCAGCGCCGAGACGACGACGCCCAGCAGCGCCACCCCGGGGAAGACCGGCTCGCCCGGGAAGTGCCCCTCGAAGGCCGGGTGTGCCGCGGGCACGCTCACCCGGACCTCCGCCAGCGAACCCTCGAGGGAGCTCGACACCCGCGCCCCTCTCAGGCGCCCGCGGGCCGGACCTGCGCGAGCTGCTCGGCGACCATGCGCGCGAGGGTCGCCGCCGAGCGGAAGGCGGTGCGGTCCACGTCGTCGGCCTCGATCTTGATGCCGTACTGCTTCTCGATGGCCACCATCAGCTCGAGCGCGTCGACCGAGTCGAGTCCCAGGCCCCCGCCGAAGAGCTGCTGGTCGTCGCCGATCGAGGCGGCGTCGACCCCTTCCAGGTGAAGCGTCGTCACGATCAGGTGCTTGAGCTCGTCTCGCAGAACCGCCTCGTCGACCATTTCAACTCCTCGTCCAGGACTCGCTGTGGACGCGCGGCGCGATCGTGAAGCGCCGCTGCACGGCCACGAGCAGCAGGAAGGCCCGCAGGCGCAGGCGCGTCGCCAGGGATGGTCGCCAGTTGCCCGCCATCACGGAAAGGACCGCCTCGTAGATGCCCCACCGCCGCGTGCGCGAGAAGAACAGGTCGCGGAAGGCGGGGTCGTAGAAACCGCAGGCGAAGCGCCGGAAGTGCGCGTAGCGCCGGCGCAGGGTGCGCTCGAAGCCGGCGAAGCAGCGCCGGGACAGGTCGCCCGCGCGCAGGCCGGCGTCGATCGCCAGGCCCGCCTCGATGCCGGCCTGCATCGCCATCAGCACACCGGTCGAGAAGATCGGGTCGAGGAACGCCCCGGAGTCGCCGACCAGGGCCCAGCGGTCGCCGGCCAGCTCGGAAGCGATGTAGGAGTAGTCCGCGTCGAAGCGGCCCTCCGACAGCCGCCGCGCGTTCTTCATCAGCTCGGCGGCCGCGGGCGTCTCGGCGACGTAGGCGGCGAGAGCAGCCTCCGCGTCGAGGCGCGGCCGCGCGTCGTGGACCACCTTGGGGATGACCGCGCCGACGCTCGTCACCGTGTCGGAGATCGGGATGAACCAGAACCAGCCCTTGTCGGGCCGCGTCACCATCTGGATGTCGCCGGCCCGCCGGCCCTCGCGGCGCGGCACCCCCTCGAACTGCGCGTGGACGGCGATGTTGCGCAGCACGGGATCGACCTCCCGCCGGCCGAAGCGTTTGGCGAGGAATCCGGAGCGCCCCGAGGCGTCGACGACGGCGGCGACCCGCACCGAGAGGCGCTCGCCGTCCGCACCGACGTAGGACACGCTCACTCCGTCGGGGCCGAACGCCGCCTCCTCGGCCCGCGCTCCCTCGACCACGTGGGCGCCGCTGCGGCGCGAGTGCTCGAGCAGCGCCCGGTCGAAGCGATCGCGGGGCACCTGCACGGTCCGCGGCGCCGGGGTTTCCGCTGCGAGCGCGAAGTCCGCGTACTGGTCGAAGCGGCCGTCGCTGCTGGTGAAGGTGGCGCCCCACTTCTGCACGAATTGCTCGGCAGAGATGCACTCCGAGGCGCCGAGCTGCTCGAGGATGCCGTTGAGGCCGGGAAGCTGCGACTCGCCGATGTGGAAGCGGGGAAAGGCGTCCTTCTCCAGGAGCAGCACGCGCCGGCCGCGCCGGCCCAGGGTCGTGGCCGCACTGCTCCCGGCCGGTCCGCCGCCGATGACGGCCACGTCGTAGTCGAACGCTGTCTCCATATGGATCGGGGCCTCGCTTCGCGGCCCGAGTATACCCAAGGCCGGCGGAGCGGGCGTGGCCGCAGGCCGCGCCGCCCGCAGCGGGTCGCGCGGGGACGGTGGTAGATTAGGCCGCTCCATGCGCACACTCCTGGTGAGCACCAACCGCTGCCGCGACCTGCTCCCGCCGCCGCCGGTGGGGCTGAGCTACGTCGCGAGCGCCGCCCGCGACGCCGGGCACGACGTGCGCCTCCTCGACCTGCAGCTCGCGCGCGAGCCCGAACGGCAGCTGGCGGAGGCCACGCGCGAGTTCGGCCCCGAGGTGGTCGGCTTCTCGGTGAGGAACCTCGACAACCTGATCCGGCAACGGGCCCACGGCCAGTTCTCCTCGGTGGGGCCCCTGCTCGCGGCGGTGCGCCGGCACAGCAGCGCGCCCGTGGTGCTGGGAGGCCCGGCCATCTCGATCGCCGGACCGAGCGCCCTGCGCCGGCTCGACGCGGACTTCGCCGTGGTCGGCGAGGGGGAACGCCCGTTCGTCGAGCTGCTCGAGGCGCTCGCGGGGCGTCGCTCCGTCGAAGCGATCCCGGGCCTCGTGCACCGGCGCGCCGGCGAGCTGGTGGCGAACCCGCAGGCCCACGCCGAGCGCTTCGGCGGCTCGGGCATGGAGCGCTGGCTCGACTGGAGGCCCTACGAGCGGATCGGCAGCACCTGGGCGATCCAGACCAAGCGCGGCTGCCCGCTGCCCTGCAACTACTG
>JBGASI010000595.1:0-2949 GCA_044229815.1 Vicinamibacteria bacterium
CGTCCACGAGCAGCAGGTCCCGGCCCACGAAGCGGTAGTGGAGGGAGGGCGACAGCTCCGGCAGGGTCAGCAGCAGGCTCGGCGGCACCGTGGAGCGTGCCGCGCCCACGGGGTACTCGGCGTTGACGCGCACCACGACCGGCACGGCGGCGGGTTCGTCCCCGGGGTTGCCTTCGACGACCGACTTGCGCGCGTCGAGCGCATCCGGGCCCTCGAGCTGCGCCGCGATCAGCCGGCGGAAGAGGGGCTGGACCGACGGCCGGAAGATGTCCCCCGGCTCGGCCCCGGCGCGCTTCGCCCTCATCGCGCGGGCGAGCGCCTGCTGGGCGGCGACCGACTCCTGCGCCTGGATCCGGGCGAGCTGGCTGGCGTGGAGCTCGGCGTACTCGGCCACGGCCTCGCGGAAGTGCCGCAGGGCCTTGCGCTCGCTCTCGGCCTCGTGCGCCGCGGCCTGGGCCCGCGCCATCTTCTTCGCGACCTTCGCGGGCTGGTCCTGCCCGGGCGTCTCGTCGAGGCCGGCCAGGGCCGGAACGGTCAGGCCGAGCGCGAACAGCAGCCCGACCGGCAGAAGGCACGCGCGGCGGCGCGCCTGGGCGCGAGGGTCATCCATGGCATCTCTCCTCTGGGCGCGGATCACTGGGCGGCCTGGGCCTCGGCGGCGGCCTCGGCCCGGGCTTCCACCCTGGCCTCCGTCTTCGCTTCCATCCGGGCTTCGGCCTTGGCCTCCGCCTTGGCCTCGGCCTTCTCGTCCTTGCGGGCGTCCTTGACGACCCGCCTCGCCCTCTGGGTCAGCGCCCAGTCCGCCTCGAAGACGGCGGCGATGCGCGAGACGGCCCTGGGGTCCTTGACGATGATGCCCACCTCGCGCCGCCCGTCGAGCTCGAGCTTGCGCAGCCCCTGGCTGCCGACGAAGGCCCGCTGCGCGTCGCGGACGATGGCGCGCACGTGCAGCCTGCGGCCGGGGAACTTCTCGGCCGCGAGGCCCGCCCCGCGCTTGCCCAGGCGGCCCAGGATGCGCACGCTCACGCCGGCGCTCGCGCGCTCCTGCAGGATGTGGATCATCGAGGGGTCGGTGAGCTTCGGGTCGTAGATCAGCAGCTCCTTGCGCGCGCCCTTGAGGAAGGCGGCCAGGCGGGCCCGCGCGTTGAGCGGGCTGACGAGGAACTCGGCGGGGCCCGGCGTGTAGGGCCGGCGCAGTGAGTCGGCCTCGAAGAGCTTGATCGCGTCCTGGACGAGCGCGCGCTTGCGGGTGACGACGCCGAAGCTGCGGCTCTCGTTCACGTCCAGCGCCGTGTAGTTGAAGCCGAGCACGTAGAGAGTGGCGCGGTCCACGATCATGATCTTGTTGTGGTAGCGCCGCAGGTCGTCGTCGGTGCGGCGCACGCTGGCCCCGGTCTCGAGCAGGTCCTGCTCGAGCTTGCGCAGGCGCCGGTCGCCGCCGCGGTTCGTGAAGGCGATCAGCGTGCGCACCAGCACCCCGCGCGCCACGGCCGTGCGCAGCGCCCTCGCGACGTCGCCGCGGTCGAGGCGGAAGATCCCGATGTCGATGCTCTTCTTCGCCTTGTGGATCGCCGAGACGACGGGGCCGATGCCGTCGTCCGGCTCGACGATGAGGCTCACTTGGAGGCCTTCTTCTCCTGCCAGGCGACGTCGACGGCCTCGCTGCCGTGCAGGCGGGCGATCGCCTCGGAGATGCGGTCGGTGCGCCTGCCCTGCGGCACCTCGACCCAGTACGTCATGTCCTTCTCGCTCGAGCCCCGCAGCTCGAACGTCACGCGGTGGTCCTTCAGCAGGGCTTCCACCTCCGCCTTGACGGCGGCCGGTTCCTTCGCGGAGACCGTGAGCTCGAAGTACTTCGACGGCCAGGGCTCGCGCCACTCCAGGGCCCACAGCACGCCGACGATGAAGACGGCGCCCGCGGTGGCGAGGGAGAGCAGGCCAACGCCGGAGGCGAGGCCGACCGCGAGGCAGGAGAGCATCACGCTCGCGTCCTTCGGGTCGTCGATCTTGGCCCGGTAGCGCACGAGGCCCGCCGTGCCCGCGATCGCGAAGGCGCGGGCCAGGCTGGCGCCGACGATCAGCATCACGAGCGCCCCGACGATGGCCATCATGATCTGGGCCTGCGTCACGTGCGCGATGCGCGGAGGGCCGCCGGAGCGGCGCGGCCGAAAGGCCAACAGGCCTCCGAGCAGCGCGGCCACCACGAGGCAGAGCAGCGCGTGAGCGAGGTCCGCGAGCGAGAGCGTCGTGATCGCGTTCGTGACAGGTGCTTCCACGCTCGGCCCTCCGCGGCCAGGAGTCTGTGGTGCAAGAAGCGTGCGCGCTGGAAGTGCCTCGCAGCGGCGACGCGCGCGCGGCCAGCCCGCCGGGTGGCCGTTGTTTCTACAAAGCGGAGCGCCGGGCCGCGCCAGGCCTCACACCACCCGCTCGAAGTCGATGTACCCGCGCTCGACGTCCGTGCTCACGAGCCGGACGCGGAGCTTGCGTCCGACGTCGACGCCCTCGAAGCCGCGCTCGAGGCGGCCCTCGACCGGCAGCTGCAGCAGGCGGACCCAGGTGCCCTTGGCGGAGGCGCCGGTCACCACGGCGTCGAAGCGCTCGCCGAGCCTCGACTCGAGCAGCAGGGCGGCCGCGGACTTGACGAGCTGCCGCTCGACCTTCTGCGCGGCGTCCTCCGCCTCGGTGCAGTGGCGCGCCAGCAGCTCGAGCGCGGCGGCGTCGTAGGGCGGCGTGCGGCCCTCGATCGCGGCCTTCAGCAGGCGCTGGGTGAGCAGGTCGGGAAAGCGGCGGTTCGGCGCCGTGGAGTGGGCGTAGTCCTTCACCGCCAGGCCGAAGTGCCCGGGGACGGCGGCGCCGGGCACCTGCACGGCGTACTCGCCCGCGCCGAGGAGCTTGACGACGCTCAGCGACAGGTCGGGGAAGCGCAGGGGATCGGCGGCTCGCTGCGCG
>JBGASI010000054.1:0-13468 GCA_044229815.1 Vicinamibacteria bacterium
CTCGGAGGACAGGTAGCGGGGCGCGGCCTGGCCGAGCGGCCGCGTGGGCGTCGACTCGCGGCCGCCCGCCGTCACGCCGAAGGAGAAGACGTAGGTCTCCGCGGTCGCCTCGACGCGCAGCACCACGGGCCCGTCGCCTTCGAGCGTGGCCCGGGCCGTGATGGTCTCGACGTGCGCGCCGATGCGCTGTCGCACGAAGACCTGCCGACGGCCGCCCGAGCGGCCGACGGCGATCTCGTAGCGGTGGTCCGGGTTCATGTAGACGCTCAGGCCGGCCTCCTCGCCGTCGCGCCTCGGGACGAAGTCGACGAGCGTCGCCGCGCGCGCCTCCATGTGCTGCTGCCGTCGTCCGACCCAGGTGGGCGAGGCGCGCGCCCCGAGCGTCGCCGCGTCGCCCCGCAGCGTGAGCCAGCCGGGCCGCGCGTCGAGCCGGTAGGCGTCGCGCTGCGGGTTGCGCAGGTGGTTCCACTCCGGCCCGAGCGGGTGGTCGAAGGCCGTGCGCGCGGGCGCGGGCCCGGACGGCACGGCCGGCAGGAGGTTCGCCTGGACCTCGAGGCCCACGGGCCTGCCGTCGTTCACCACCGGCCAGCCCTCGGCGTCCCACGTGAGGGGTGCCAGGAAGGTCTCGCGGCCGAGGTGGTGCCAGTAGCCCGAGACCGGGCGGAAGCCGAGGAACACCAGCCACCAGCTGCCGTCCTTCGCCTCGACGAGGTCGGCGTGGCCCGTGCCCTGGACCGGCTGGTCGCCCTCGGTCTGGCGGTGGCTGAGGATCGGGTTGCGCGGGCAGGCCTCGAACGGTCCCCAGGGCGTGTCCGCCCGGCCGATCGTGACCATGTGCCCGTACTCGGTCCCGCCTTCTGCCGTCAGCAGGTAGTAGCGGCCGCGGATCTTGTACAGGTGCGGCCCCTCGGGGTAGCGCGTGCCCGTGCGGTCCCAGACGAGCCGCATCGGCTGGAGCAGCCGTCCGGTCTTCACGTCGATCGTCGTCTGGTAGATGCCGCGCGGCTGCCCGGGAGGGCCCGCGTGGCTCGTCAGGTAGGCGGTGCCGTCGTCGTCGAAGAACAGCGAGGGATCGATCCCGCCCAGGTCGCGCAGCCACACCGGCTCCGACCAGGGGCCCGCCGGGTCCTTCGCCGTGACGAAGAAGTTCCCCCCGCCGTCGACGTTCGTCGTGATCATGTAGAAGGTGCCGTCGTGGTAGCGCAGGGTGGGCGCGTAGATGCCGCCGGAGGGCCGGGCCTTCTGCAGCGGCAGCTGGCTGTCGCGCGTCAGCGCGTGGCCGGCCTGGTCCCAGTGGACGAGATCCCGGCTATGCCAGATGGGCACGCCGGGGAAGAACTCGAAGCTGCTGTTCGCGAGGTAGAAGTCCTCGCCGACGCGCACGACGCTTGGGTCGGGGTAGAACCCGGGGAGGACCGGGTTGCGATACGCCCGCGTGCGCGGGCTCGTCAGGCCGGGCCAGTCGTCGCTGCGGAAGGGCGACGCCGGCAGGCCCTGCCCGTTCTGCAAGGTGGCGTCCGGGTTGTCGGCCCAGGCGTAGCGGACGGCCACCGGCTTCTCCACCGCGGGCGACGACACGACCACCGTCTCGCCGTCGATGCGCGCCTCGGCGCGGCGCCACGCGCGGTCCGCCCCGGACACGGCGAAGCCGCGGGGCGCGCTGCCGTCCGAGGTCCGCAGGCCGGCCGCGTGGCGGAAGCGCACCCGCAGCGCCACGCCCTCGCCGGAGACGGACTCGTAGAGCGGGCCGCTCTTCACGAGGGGAGTGCCGTAGGTGTCGGCGAGCGCCCAGCGGGCGAGCCGCCGCCCGACGTCCTGCTTGTTCTTCGGGTGGATGTCGCCCGCCTCGCCGATGTCGATCGCCACGGCCATGCCGGTCTGAGGCAGGGCGAGCGTCATCGTCTGCGCCTCGCGCAGCTCGGCCCAGGCGCTCTCGCCGGGCGCGGTGGCGCGCGGCATGAAGTTCGCGAGCTGCACGAACAGGAACGGGAAATCGCCCTGGCCCCACGCCCGCCGCCAGTCCCGCACGAGCGCCGGGAAGAGCGTGCGGTACTGGTGGGCCGCGCCCGCGTTCGACTCGCCCTGGTACCAGACGACGCCGCGGATCGCGAGCGGGGTGAGGGGCGCGACCATCGCGCCGTAGAGCACCGTCGGGCTGTTCGGGTTGTCCGGCGAGAGCGCGCGCGGCTGCGTCGCGAAGTCGGGCGTCGCGGGGGGGAGCGAGCGCTCGACCTTGTACTGCCAGGGCCCCGCCAGCGGGATCGCCGGCGCCGTCGCGTCGGCCGGCGCGAGCCACAGGTCCGGCGCGGCCCCGCTCCAGCCGCCGTTGCCGTAGTGGTCGAAGACGCGCACGGCCACCACGGTGGACCCGGGCCTCACGAGCCGGCCCGGCACCGTGTACTTGCGGGGCAGCGACCAGTAGCCCGGGGTCTCCGGGCCGGTGTGGCCCACCTCCTCGCCGGCGAAGTAGGTCGTGTCGAAGTCGTCGAGCGCGCCGAGCGAGAGGCGCAGCTCCTTGCCGGCCCAGCCCGCCGGCAGCTCGATCACGCGGCGGAACCAGACGGCGCCGTCGATCGCCAGCCCGGCGTTCTCCCACTGCTGGGGCACGTCCATGCGGCTCCAGTCGGGTGTCGCCGTTTCCGGCCTCTGCCAGCCCGAGCTCGCGCCGTCGTTGCCCGCGTCCTGGTGGTAGTTGGCCTTCTCCCACGCCGCCAGCCTCGCCGCGAAGGCACGCTGCGCGACCGCGTCGGACAGGGCGGCGTCGAAGTCGGCGACCATCGGCGCGAGCGTCTTCTCGGCGGCCAGCGCCTCGCGGCTCGTCCAGGCCTCGGCGGGCGTGCCGCCCCACGAGGAGTGGACGAGGCCGACCTTCACGCCCAGGGCGCGCTGCAGTTCCAGGCCGAAGTAGAACGCGACGGCCGAGAAGCCCGGCGCCGTCGTGGCGTCGCAGGCGACCCACTGTCCGCTCACGTCGTCCTTCGGTCGCAGCGAGGTGGCCCTGGCCACGGTGAACAGGCGCAGGCCGTCGCAGCCGGCACGGGCGGCCTCCGGCCCGCCCGTGGCCCTGGCGAGGGGCCACTCCATGTTGGACTGGCCCGAGCCGACCCAGACCTCGCCGACCCAGACGTCCTCGAGCGTGATCGTGTTGCGGCCGGCGATCGTCAGCTCGAACGGCCCGCCGGCGGGACGCGCGGGCAGCTCGACGCTCCAGCGCCCGTCCGCGCCGGCGCTCGCCTCCCGGCTCACGCCGCCGAGACCCACCCGCACCGCTTCACCCGCCGCGGCCCAGCCCCAGACACGGGCGGGGCGGTCGCGCTGCAGGACCATGTGGCTGCCCACCAGCGCGGGCAGGCGCACGTCGGCGGCCGAGGGGGCGGCTGCGGCCGCGCCGAGCGCGGCGGCCAGGGCCAGGGACCCGGCGATTCTCATGGCGTACCTCCCGAGGGAGGCAGCCTACGCCGAGCGGGTGGGCTTCGACAATCGGACGGAGGGACCAGTGGCTGCCGTTCGGCGCGCGGCCGCCCGGCAACCCACCCGCCCTTCTAGCGCACCGAGTCGATCGTCAGCTTGACGCCCGTGGACGGGATCTTGACGCCCCGGGTGGTGCCCTCGATGTCGCCCTTGGCCGGGATCGCGTCGCCCGTCCGGGAGACGCGCGCCACGACGTCGACCGTCCCGTCGAAGGAGACGCCGCCCGTCATGACGTCGGCGCCGGAGATCTCGAACGCGAACGGGAAGCTCGGCTTGTCGACGCGGCGCACCGCGAGCGTGCCCTTGTCCTTCTTCGCGATCAGGAACAGCACGTCGTTCGGGCCCACGCCCAGCTTCGGGGCGAGGGTGATGGTCCCCGTCACGCTGCCGTCTGAGAAGGCGGCGCCGCCCGGCGCGGCGAGGTTGCCGTGCGGGTCCGGCTGGGCGACCGCCGGGTGGCCCGGCGGCATGGTCGCGTTCGCGCCGAGCGGCCCGGCCGGGACCGAGCCCGTGGGCGCGGCCGCGCCGGAGGCCTCGCGCGAGGACAGCGGCCGCAGGTCGCCCGAGCCCTGCGCGGCGGGCGAGCCGGTGGCGACGGGCGGCGGGGGCGTCGACGAGCCGCCGCAGGCGGCGAGGACGAGCAGGAGCGGGAGCGGACGCAGGGTCTGGCTCAAGGGACTATTTCCTCCGGAGGATGCAGTGCGGCCGAGGCGAGCAGCCCCGGCAGTTCCTGGACGAACGCGGAGCGGGCGAGCACGCGGCTCGCGCCCGCCGCCCGCGCGGCCTGCGCGCGGTCCGCGTGGACGTGGCTGAAGAAGGCGACCACCGGCACGGCGCTCGTCGAAGGCTCGGCCCGCAGGCAGGCGATCGCCTCGGTCCCGCGCAGCCGGTCGCTGTCGGCGTCGACGAGGACGAGCGCCGCCCCGGCGCGCGCGGCCTCGACGAGCGCGGCCGTGGTGCGCGCCGTGCGCAGCTCGACGCCCGCGCCGCGCGCGGCCTCGCGGATGCGGCTGAGGAACAGCAGGTCCTCCACGAGCGCGATCACGGTGGGCATGGAACGAGCAGTATAGCCCGCCCGGCGCTATAGTTCGGGCTTCTGTCCATGGCCCACAGCCTGCCCCTGGTGCGCGCCGACGAGAGGCGGGGCGCCGTCGCCGCCACGCTCACGATCCTCGGCACCCTCGCCGCGCACACGATGCTGGAGACCGCGCGCGACGCGCTGTTCCTCGCGCGGCTGCCCGCCTCGCGCCTCGCGATCGTCTACATCCTCATCGCGGCGGTGGCGGTCGGCGTGTCGCAGCTGCCCTGGAGCCGGCGTCGCGCGAGCGGCGCCTTCGCGCTCAGCCGCCTGCTCGCGGCGGGCGCGGCCGTCACGTTCCTGTTCTGGCTGGCCGGCCGCTGGCAGAGCGCCTTCGAGCTGTACGCGCTCTACGTGTGGACGGGGCTGCTCGGGAGCCTCGCGGTGCTGCGGTTCTGGATGGTGCTCGGTGAGCTGTACACGCTGACGCAGGCGAAGCGGCTGTACAGCCTGGTCTGGACCGGCAGCCTGTTCGGGGCCACGGTGGGAGCGCTCGCCGCGCGGCTGCTCGCGCAGCGCACGTCGGCCTCGGCCCTGGTGCTGGCCTCGGCGCTGCTGCTGGCGCTGACGGCGATCGGACCCGCGCTCGCGCTCGGCCGCGCGGCGCGCGGCGAGGCGGCGGGCGAGGACCCGGCGGGCCCGGCCTCGCTCGGCGAGGGGCTGCGGCTGCTGCAGAGAGACACCTACGTGCGCGCCCTGGCGGTGCTGGTGCTCGTGTCCACGGTGGCGCTCACGCTCGGCGATTACGTGTTCAAGAGCGCCGTCGCGCGCTCCGTGCCGCACGAGCAGCTCGGCTCCTTCTTCGGCGGCTTCTACGCCGTGCTCAACCTGGCGGCGCTCGTGGCCCAGCTCGTGCTCGGGGCCTGGCTGTTTCGCACGATCGGCCTGCACCGGGCCCTATGGGTGCTCCCGGCGCTTCTCTTCGTCGGGGCGGCCGGCGTCGCGCTCGGCGGCGGGCTGCTGGCCGCCCTGATCCTCAAGGGCGCCGACGGCAGCCTGCGCAACTCGCTGCACCGGACTGGGACCGAGTTGCTGTACGTCCCGCTGCCCGACCGCGTGCGCCGGCAGGCCAAGCCGCTGATCGACCTCGTCGGCCAGCGCGGCGGCCAGGCGCTCGCCTCGCTGCTGATCCTCTCGGAGTCCTTCCTGCGGCGCGGCGACGTGGTGCTGGCGGCCGCCTCGGCCGCGGCCTCGCTCGTCTGGATCGCCTGGGTGGCCGACCTCAAGGAGCTCTACCTCGACGTCTTCCGCGCGGCCCTGCGCGAGGGCACGCTGCGGCCCGCGGCCGACCTGCCGCCCGTCGATCTCGGCTCGCTGGAGACGCTGTTCGCGGGTCTCAACAGCGTCGACGACAACGAGGTGGCGGCGGCGATGGACCTGCTCTCGGAGGAGGGCCGCGCGCACCTGATTCCCGCGCTGATCCTCTACCACCCGTCGCAGCGGGTCGTGCTGCGGGCGCTCGAGATCTTCGCCGCCAGCGGCCGCAGCGACTTCCTGCCGGTCGCGGACCGGCTGCAGCGCCGCGGCGACCCTGAGATCCGCGCCGCCGCGCTGCGGGCGCGCACCGCGGTCGCGCCCGACGAGGCCCCGCTGCGCGCCGCCGCCGCCGACCCGAGCCCGCTCGTCAGGGCGACCGCGGTCGCCGGTCTCAGCGCGGGCGGCTGGGCGGACGCCAGGGCCGCCGAGCGCCTGCTGTCCGCCGGCGGGGGCGAGGCGGAGCTGGCCCTGGCGCGCGCGATCGCGCTGCAGCCGGCGCCGGTGTTCGAGGAGGTGCTGCTGCGGCTCGGGGAGTCGGCCTCGGAGGACGTGCTGGCGCAGGTGGCGCGCGCGATGGGCGCCCTGCGCAGCCCGCGCCACCTGCCGGCGCTGCTGCAGATGCTGCCCCGGCACGAGGCGAGGGGGGAGGCGCGCGCGGCGCTGCTCGCGTACGGCGCCGAAGGCCTGGCCTTCCTCGACAAGGCCCTCGGCGATCGCGCGCTGCCGATCGAGCTGCGCCGGCACCTGCCGCGCACGATCGGCTCGTTCCCAGCCGGCGCGGCGGTCGACGTGCTGCAGCGGCACCTGCTCGAGGAGCCGTCCGGCGCGGTTCGCTACAAGCTGCTGCGGGCCATGAACCGGCTCTCGGCGTCGCCCGAGGCGTCCTTCCGGCCCGACCTGCTGAGGCAGGGTATCGAGCGCACGCTGGAGGCGGTCTTCCGGCTCGTCCACTGGCGCCTGGTGCTCGAGCAGGGTGCGCTGGCGAACCCCGGGCGGGCGACCCCGGGCCACGATCTGCTGGTCTCGCTGTTGCGCGACAAGCAGACGCAGGCCACGGAGCGCCTGTTCCGGCTGCTCGCGCTCGAGCACCGGCGCGAGGACTTCAAGGGGATCTACCGGGGGCTGCACTCGGCCGTCGCGCGCACGCGCGCGAGCAGCCGCGAGCTGCTCGAGCACCTGCTCGAGCAGCCGCTGCGCACGGCGGTGCTGGCGCGCGTCGAGGAAGCCCTGCCCGACGACGCGCGCCTGGGGCGGGCCGGGGGCCTCTACGCGCGGGGGCCGCTCGACTACGAGGCGGTGCTGGCGCTCGTGCTCGAGGACGGCGGCGAGTCGCTGCGCTGCATCGCCGCACACCACGTGGGCGAGCTGCGGCTGGTCGCGCTGCGTCCGCTGCTGGAAGGGCTGCAGGGCGTCGGCGCGAGCTTCTTCCTCTCGCGCGTGGTCGAACGCACGCTGGCGGAGCTCGCCCGCGACGGAGGGTCCCCTCGTGCCTGAGCGCGCGCGCCGCGTGAGCGGCCTCGAACGCATGCTGCACCTCAAGCGGATCCCGCTGCTGGCCGGCCTGCCGAGCCCTGACGTGGCGATCCTGGCGGACGCCTGCGGCGAGCGCGCGTTTCCCAGGGGAGCCGTGGTGTTCCGGGAAGGGGAGCCGGCCGGCTCCGTGCACTTCGTGCTGCGCGGCGCGCTCGGCACGATCCGCCGGGGGGGGCACGTGGGCAGCGTGGGGCCGGGCGGCACCGTCGGCGGCCTCGCCCTGTTCACGCGCGAGGCGCTCGGGTCGCAGGTGGTGGCCGACGAGGACACGCTGACCCTGGAGCTGGAGGCCGACGCGGTGCTCGAGGTGCTCGAGGATCGTTTCTCGATCCTGCACCACATCCTGAGGGGCACGAGCCGCCTGGCGATCGAGCTGCTCAGCCGCTACCGGCTCGACCCGACCGCCGGGATCGCCGAGCCGCCCGTGCAGGGTGAGCCGGCGGGGGACATCGACCTCGTCGACCGCATCTTCTTCCTGCGCGGCATGGCCGTCTTCCGTCGCAGCTCGATCACGGCCCTGGCCGAGCTCGGCCGGGCGATCGTCCAGGTGCGCTTCGAGCCTGGCACCACGCTGTGGCGCGAGGGCGAGAGCGCGCCGGGCATCTTCCTGATCCGCTCCGGGCACGTGCGCGCGAGCGCCGCGAACGGCGCGCGCTTCCGCCCCGGGCCCGGCTTCCCGCTCGGGGCGCTCGAGGCGCTGGGCGAGGCGCCGCGCTGGTACGACGCGGTCTGCGAGACCCCGCTCGTGGCCCTGCAGGGGCCGCTGGGGGCGCTGGTCGACGTGTTCGAGGACAACTTCGAGATGGCGCTGGACTACCTGGCCGTGGTCGCGCAGTCGGCCCAGCGCGTGCTCGACTGGAGCGCCACGCGCGGCGAGCCGCCCTCGCCGGCCGCGTGAGCCGCCCGGCGCCTTGCCGAGGAGAGCGGCGCTGAACTAAGCTTCCTCGACGTCCCGCCCGCGCGGGACGGGAGGTGGCAAGTATGGCGAGCGACGACCGCAACTCCGGCACGTCCGGGGTCCTTCTCTCGTTCGTGCTGGGGGCGCTCTCGGGAGCCGCGCTCGCCATCCTGTTCGCGCCCCGCTCGGGCCGCGAGACGCGCGAGATCCTGGGCGACAAGCTGCGCGAGACCGCCGAGCGTTCCCGCCGCTTCGGGGAGCAGACCGTCGAGCAGGCCGTCGAGAAGGGCCGCGAGGTCGCCGAGGAAGCCTCGAGCTACCTCGACCGGCAGCGCGAGGCGCTGGAGCGACGGCGCGACCGCCTGGCGGCGGCCGTCGAGGCGGGCCGCCAGGCCTACCGCGAGGAAAAGGAGAAGACGTAGTTCCTCATGGAGACCTGGGGAGTCGTCTTCCTCGGAGTGATCGCGCTCTCGTCGATCGTGCAGGGCGCCTTCCTCGTCGCGCTGATCGTGTTCGGGCGCCGGCTCGCCCAGCGGATCGACGCCTTGCAGAACCGCATCGACCGCGACATCACGCCGGCGCTCGACAACTTCACGCGGGTCAGCCGCGCCGCGGCGGAGATCGCCGACCTGGCCGCGCTGCAGGCGCGGCGCATCGACCTCGTGCTGGCCGACACCGTCGAGAAGATCGAGGAGACGACGACCCTCGTCCAGCAGCTCGTCGTCCGGCCGCTGCGCCCGCTCGGCGGGATCCTCGCCTTCCTGAAGGGCCTGCAGCGCGGAGTCGACGTCTACCGCAGCCTCGAGCGCGAGCCCCGCGCACCCGCGCCCGCGTCCCCACGCCGGCGCCACGGGCTGCATGGCGAGGACGACGAGCACCTGTTCATCTAGGCGCCAGCTCGAGGGGCCGTCCTAGGACGCCTTGCCGCGGCCGAACAGCCGCTTGAGCAGGCCCGAGGGCGCGGGCGGCTCGTCGCCCAGCTCCGCGGCCGCCTCGCGGTGCTCGGGCCGCAACTCCACGGCGCGCCGGAACATCCCCTGGGCGCGGGCGGCCAGGCCCCCGGCCTTGTACAGCAGTCCCAGCTCGTAGTGCGCATCGGCGTTCGTGGGGTCGTCGCGCACCACGGCGTGCAGCATCTCCTCGGCGCGCCGCAGCCAGTTCGGGTTCTTGGCGTACGCGCGCGCGAGCAGGATCCGGCCACGCGACTGGAGCCGGGTCGGCTCCATGCGCGGGATCGCGGACTCGAGCAGCTGGATCGCGTCCCAGTAGCGGGCCTGCGTGATCAGCAGCTGGGCGCTCGCCAGCGTCTCCTCGGGCGGTACCCACTCCTGGATCGGGCCTCTCGCGGCGGGCGCGACCGGTCCGGCCAGGCGGGCCTTGTACGCGTTGCGCCTCGCGGTGTCGCCGAGCTCCTCCCACGCCTGGCCGATCCGGATGAAGATCGCCTCGAGCTTGTCGTGCAGCTCGGACAGCGCCGGGTCGTGGTACACGTCCGGGTGGAATCGCTTCGCGAGCGCGATGTACGCCCGCTTCACGTCGGCGGTCTGGCAGCCCCTGTCGACGCCGAGGATCTCGAAGTGGTCGCGCAGGGGGAGCGCCTCGAACAGCTCCAGGATCTCCCGTTTCTTCGCGACCAGCGCCGGGTCGAGCGGCGGCACTGGGGCGGTGGGCGTCTCTGGCGAGGGCTCGCTGGCGGCCTCGCCGGGGACCGCGTCCTCTTCCGGCGACGCCGCGACCGGCTCGGCTTGCGCGGCCGGCGTGCCGGCCTCCGGCGCGCGCTCGTCGACCGACGGCTCGTCGGCAGGCTCTCCGGCCGGCGTGCCCTCGCCCGGCTCGCCGGCAGGGACCGCCCCGGTCGCCGGGAGACTCACCTCGGTCGCGTCGGCGAGGGCGGCCGGCTGCTCCGTCCGCGGGGCCCTCTGGACGAGCCTCGGCAGCGGCGGCCTCGCCTCCAGGCGGCCGGTGACCAGCAGCCCGAGCAGGGTGCGCTCGGTCTCGCCGCCGTCGTTGGGCACCAGGTCCAGGACCTCGCGCGCGGTGGCCGAGCCGTCCACGCGCGAGAGGATGCGGCCCTCGGTCAGCGTGAGCGTCCGTTCGTCGGCCCTCGATCCGGCGGCGACGAGTCGCTGGTCGAGGTCGCCGATCGCGTCGCGCACGCCCAGGTCGCCCCGCAGCCGCCCCAGCGCCTCGAGCAGCAGCGGCTCCGTCGCGCCCGCTACCTCGGTGCTGCCCTCGGGGGGCTCGGCCCCGTCGACGAACGCGAACGCGCGCGACTCGACGAGCGCGCGTACGAGGCGCTCCTGCAGGCCGGGCGCCGCGGCCTCAACTCCCCGGGGGGCGCTCGCCCTTCCCGGGCGGATCCCGACCTCGGCCAGGACCCGGTCCAGCTTGAGCTGGGCCGAGTCGTCCGGGCCGGGCGCTGAGCGCGGGCGCTGCGGGCGCGGCAGCCGCACCCGCGAGACGAGTCCCTGGCGCACCACCACGACCAGCGCCTCGTCGCCACGACCCAGCGTCAGGACGCCGCTGCGCCGCTCCCGGAACAGTCTTCCGAGTAGCAGCACGGCCCCGCCGGAATGGAGGGTGTTGCCCATCGCTCTTCGCCGCCCCCGGGGAGGCACCGCGGTCTTTCTGGAATCTGAGGCCCGGCGCGCCGCCGGCCGGCGCGTGCGGGAGGCACAGTATAGCGCGGGCCGGGGCGTGGCTTGACGCGAACGCGAGGCGGGGGGGAAACTGCCCTCCCGCATGCCCCAGCTCCTGCTGATCGACGACGATCCCCTGATCGGCCGGACCCTGGTCGACCTGCTGGGGCTGCACGGCTACGCCGCCACGCGCGCCGACTCGGCCGAGAGCGGCCTCGAGTTGCTGGCGCGTGGGGGCTTCGACCTGGTGCTCCTGGACGTCCGCCTGCCGGGCATGACGGGCTTCGAGGCCTGCGCGCGCATCCGCGAGGTGCACGGGCCCCACCTGCCCGTCATCATGATGACGGCCTTCGGCGACCCGACGGCGTTCCGGCGGGGCTACGAGGCTGGCGCCGACGACTTCCTGCACAAGCCGATCGACACCCCGGCGCTGATCCTCAAGGTCCGGGCCTTCCTGCGCCTCAAGTCGACCCACGACGAGCTCGCGCGCAGCCGCGAGCAGGCGCAGGCGCGCGCGCGCGACCTGGCGCAGCTCCACGAGATCGGCCGCGACTGGTCGCTGATCGCCGAGCCGGCGGAGTTCTTCCGCATGGTGACGCAGCGGCTCGCCGGGCTGATCGGGGCGCCGATCGTCGGCATCGCCCTGCACGACCCGCTGACGCGCTGCATGGAGGCGGCGCTGCCGGTCCACGGGCTGAACGAGGAGCGGGCGCGGGCCTTCCGCTACGTGCCGCGGCCCGAATACCGCAGCCTGTGGAACCCGCGCAGCGGCCGGCCGTACGTGATCAACCAGCCCGGCTCCGACCCGCGGCTGGCGCAGGAGATCGCGCTGCTGGCCGAGGCCCAGTCGGTGGTGCTGGTGCCGCTGCTGGCCGAGGGCGAGATCATCGGCCTGCTCGGTGCCGCGGACAAGCCGGGCGGCTTCGCCGAGGCGGACGTGCAGATCCTGTCGACCTTCGCTGGACCGGTCGCCACCTTCCTGCGCGGCCGCCAGAGCTTCGAGCGGCAGCGCCGGCAGGCGGCGCGCTTCGAGCGCCTGGCGGCGCTGGTCGGGGACATGGCGGCCGTCTCCGGGCGCGCGCGGCTCATCGACCTCACGGTGCGGCGGGTGCAGCGCGACCTCGGCTACGACCGGGTGGCCTTCTACGCGCCGCTCGCGGACGGCTCGCTGGCGCTCGAGCACGAGGCCGGGACCGCGGTCTCCAGCGTGGACGCGGAGGCTCTGCGCTGGGCGCTGCGCCTCGCGGCGCCGCTCGAGGCCTCGCGCAACGACGCGAGCGCCGAGCTGGCGGTGCCGGTGCGCGCGGGGGAGCACGCCCTCGGCGTGCTGACCGTCGGCCGTGCCAGGCCGGGTCTCTTTGACGAGGAAGAGACGAGCCTGCTCTCGACGCTCGCCGGCCAGCTCGCGCTCGCCCTGCGCCGCGCGGACAGCGAGGCCGCCACCGAGCACCTGGCCCGGCAGATGGCGACGCTGTACGACCTGGGCCTCGAGACCGGCGCGCTGCGCGACCTGCAGGCCCTGGTGGCGCGGGCGACCGAGGAGGCCGGCCGCCTGATCCGGGCCGACCACAGCTCGGTCTTCCGTTTCGACGACCGCGAGCAGCTGCTGCGGCTGTTCGCGGTCTGGGCGCGCGAGCCCGCCGCGCCGCCCGAGCCGCGCCCGTTCTTCCGTTTCGGCGAGGGCATCGCGGGCCGCGTCGCGCGCGACCTGCTGCCGGTGCTCGTCAATGACGCCGGGCGGCACGAGGACTTCGTGCCGCGGGCCAACCCGGTGGCGCGCATCCTTTGCGTGCCCCTGACGCACTTCGACCGCGAGCGCGGCGAGAGCGTGCTCTACGGGGTCCTCAACGCCACGCGGCGGCCCGGCGCGGCGCCGTTCACGAACGACGACCTCGACTACCTGACACGCTTCGCCGGCCAGCTCTCGATCGCGGTCGCCAACTCGGTCGCCTTCGAGGCGCAGCGCGAGCGCAGCGAGCAGCTCGCCCTCGTCAACGCGGTCCTGCGCGAGACGGCGGCGATGCTCTCGCGCGAGCGCATCCTGGAGGCGGCGGTGCGTCGGATCCAGGAGGCTTTCAGGCCCGGGCTCGTCGCGATGCTGGTGCCCGAGCAGGGCCTGTTCCGCGCGGTGGCCGCCGCCGGGCGCGCCGCGCGCGAGGGCTGGACCCCGGGAGCCGTCGGCGACGAGGGCCCCGCCGGGCTCGCGTTGCGCCAGCGGCGCAGCGCCCTCGCGAGCGAGGGCCAGGCCGGCTTCGCGCCGCGCCTGCCGGGCGGCCGCAGCGCGCTCGCCGTGCCGATCCTGTCGGGCGGCGAGGTGGCGGCCGTGCTGCTGGCGGAGGACGAGCGGCCGGGGGCCTTCGATCGCGGCCAGGTGATCGCGCTCGAGACGCTGGCCGACGGGATCGGGATCCTGCTGCGCACGGCCGAGCTCTACGAGGCGCTCGAGAGCACGAACGCGCGGCTCGTGGAGCTCGACCGCACGAAGAGCGAGCTGCTCAACATCGTGGCCCACGACTTCCGCTCGCCGCTCGCCTCGATCCTCGGCTGGGCGGACCTGCTGGCCGACCCGGCGGACGTCCCGGCGGAGGAGGT
>JBGASI010000596.1:0-2935 GCA_044229815.1 Vicinamibacteria bacterium
TTCTCGAACCCGGCAGCCGCGGCGCCGAGGCTCGCTGCCGCAGGGGCCGCAGTGTCTGCTCGAGTCGCACGATCTCGGGGTCGGGCTCGCCCGAGCCGTCCCACAGGTAGTCGCTGCTCACGGCCTCGCACTCCTGCCGAGCGCTTCGCGCAGCTGCTGCATCCCGCGGTGCAGGTTCACCCGGACGGACCCGGGCGTGAGCCCCGTGCGCTCGGCGATCTCGGGGCCCGTCAGTCCCTCCACGAGTCGCAGCACGAGCGTCTCGCGGTACGCCTCGGGCAGCCGGCGGATGGCCGCCAGCACGCTCGCCGCCTCGCCCTCGGGGTGCGGCGCGCCGACGACCTCGTCCCGCAGGGCCACGGTGTCCTCGCCCCGGCGGTAGTGGTCGCGCGCGCGGTTGCGGGCGATCGCGGCGAGCCAGCCCCCGACTGCCGCGGGATCGCGCAGCGAGTCGAGCCGCCGCATGGCCTTCAGGAACACCTCCTGGACGAGGTCGTCGACGTCCGCCCGTGGCACGCGCGCCAGCAGGATGCCGTGGACCATCGGGGCGAAGCGGTCATAGAGCCTGCCGAAGGCCAGGCGATCGCCGCCCCGCGCTGCGACGACCAGGACGGCCTCAGGCGAAGCCGTCGCACGATCCGGCCCGTCCCCTCTTGGCAGGAGGGGGCTCAGTTCAAGGGGCAACCGCAGACCTCCAGCATACGCGGCGACTCATCCATCCTAGACGCCCACGCGCCCTGGACCGTTAGCGGGAACCCAACGGCCCGCCTTGCCGTATCATGGGCGGCACTGTGGCCGCCTCCCTCCGGGGGCCGGGCCGATCCCGACGGCAGCGAGAGGACGTTCGTTGAACGAAGTCAGCCACCCGCCCCACTCGGACGAGCTGCGCGACGCCTTGTACGTGCTGGGGCAGTACCTGTCCGACAAGGTCGCCCCGCTGATGGCGCTCGACGCGCTGACGCTGCTGATGGAGCAGCCGCTCGTGCTGGTGGCGGAGGAGATCGGGACCTGGTGCGCGCGGCAGGCCGAGGTGCAGCACGGGCTCAGCTTCCCCGACCTGCTCTTCCATGCCGCGCGCAAGATCCACATCATGGGCGACTTCCAGCTCATCTCCCCCGATGCGCTGGAGGCGTACCTGCGCGCCCTCGGCCCCCTGCTGGTCCAGGTGTGCCCCGACGCCGGGCGCGAGCAGCTCGTGCAGGGCCTGTCGCGCCTCAAGGAGTCGCGGCAGGCGTTGGCGTCCCAGGTGGAGATCGTCCACCGCCAGGCGGGCGCGCGCGACCCGAAGGCCGCGGCAGCGGCAGCCACGGCCGAGGCCACGCCGCAGATCCTCTCGGCCATGGTGAAGGGGCTCGGCCGGCTGCCGCTGCTGCTGCAGCGGCTCGAGCGCCTCGCCGTGCCGCCGGCCGCGCCGCAGCCCGCGCGCCCGGGCCCGGCCACGGGGCCCGCGGCGGCGCAGGCGGCCTTCGCCTCGCTCCACGCCCTGCCTCCGGCCCGCGCGGCGCTCGTGGCCGACGCCCTGCTCGAGGCCTCGCTCCACGCCCAGAACGGCTCCGAGCTCGAGGCGCACCTCGCGCGCATCCGCCAGCTCGGCTCGGTCGCCGGCACCGAGGAGATGTTCCGTGCCCTCGGCGGCAGCGTGCCCGGCTGGGTCCTGCCCGGGGCCGGCGGTGCACCCCCGGTCGAGGGCCCGCAGGTCGGCGCGATGCGCCGGATGATCGCGCTGGCCGAGGACCCGGCCGAGGCCGGCCGCCGCTTTCGCGAGATGGTCCACTCCGCGATCGAGCAGTTCAACACCGGCGCCTACGGCCGCTCGCTGAAGATGTTCGAGCTGGCTCGCCAGATGATGGCGGACGGCGAGGTGAAGACGCTCTACGTGGAGCCGATGCTCGTCTCGGGCCACGAGTACCTCAGCGAGGAGCGGGTGCGCAAGCTGGCCGAGCGCCCCGAAAGCCACCTCTTCCTGCGCCCCGTGCTCGCGTTCTTCCGCGGCTTCGCGCCGGGCCGGCTGCTCGACGAGCTGCAGGCCGAGCTGCGCCGGGACAGGCGGCGGCAGCAGCTCAACCTGCTCGAGGCGCACGGGGCCCCGGCGCGCGCGGAGGCCTGGAAGCGCCTGAGCGAGGACCCCGAGGGCCGCGTCGCGGGCATCTACTTCCTGCGCAACCTGGTCCACCTGCTGAAGGCGATCCCGCGCCCGCCGGACGCGCCCGCCACGGTCGAGGAGGAGATCGACCTCGTGGCACGTCTCGTGCAGCCGGGCTGCCCGCTGCTGCTGGTCAAGGAAGCCCTGCAGTACCTCGTGACGAGCCGCCAGCCGCGCGCCGAGGCGCAGCTCGTCGCGGCCCTCGCCGCCGTCGAGGAGGCGCTGCTCGAGCGCACGGCCTCGGCCGAGGACCGCGCGGCCCTGGTGATCCACCTCGATCGCACCGCCGCCGCGCTCGCGCGCTTCGCCACGCCCCGCGCCTGGACGGCCCTCGTCGAGCACGCGCTCGGCCGGCGCCCGGCCCAGGGCGACACGCTCGCGCGCCTGGCGGAGCTGGGCAGCCAGGACCTCAGCGCGGTGCCGCAGGTCGTGGAGCGCCTCGTGGCGGCGGTCGAGGCGGAGCTGCCGCGTGGCGTGTTCGGCCGCATGGTCCCCGCGCGCGAGGCGGCGTAGGGGCGCCTCCTCGGCGCGCACGCCGCGACGCGCCCGCCGGCGGTGCGCGAGCTGCTGGCGGACCTGGCCGAGGGCTACGCCGGCCAGGCCTTCGGGCGCGACGCGCGCAAGGCCGTGGCGACGCTCGACCAGCCCCGGGCGGTCGTGACCGGCGCGGCGCCGTCGATCTCGGGCGACCTCGACCTGTTCGGCCTGCCCACCCTCCTCCAGAACCTCTGCGACCTGGGCAAGACCGGCACGCTCAACCTGCTCGACGCCCGCGGCCGCCCCGTCGCCACG
>JBGASI010000597.1:0-2913 GCA_044229815.1 Vicinamibacteria bacterium
GGCGATGGACGCGTCCCCCAGCGGGTCGGCCTCCAGGTCTCGCGGGTTGAAGGCCACGTACACGCGGCGCCCTTCGGGACTCCCCACGAGGGCGCGGGCGTCGCCGAGTCGCTGCGTCCCGACAGGCTGCAAGTGTCCGGTGCTGGCGTCGACCTGGTACGTGTGGATGTCGCCGCCCTCGTGGCGCAGGTGCAGGAAGCTGACGGGCGCCGGCGACGGGCTCGGTGTCGCGGTGGTCGCCGCGGTGGGCGCGCTCAGCGGGGAGCTGCGGTCGCCGGCGCAGGCGCCGAGCAGGCCGCCCGCGACGGCCGCCACTCCGAGGATCGCCGCGCGCCGTCGGCCTCGGGCCCCCACCTCACTCGCCATGGATCACTCCCGTGGAAGGAACGACCGCACGGACACCCTAGCACCGCCGGGCCGTCTGCTGGTACCTCGATGGCGCGCGAAGCCGGCGCGCGCAGACCGCTTTACCGACCGGCGTGCACGTGAATCACCACGTCGTCCGCGCTGAGGATCCGGGCCTTGAGCGGCGTGAGGCACCAGTCGAGGACGCCGCCGCTCCAGCGGAAGCGGTACTCGAGCGGCGTTCCGGCGTCGCCCTTCAGGTAGTCGGCGCCCGCCGGGTCCCAGAGGCGAGCCACGTACTCCGCGGCGCCGTCCGGGATGGCGGGCAGCTCGGAGCCCAGCCCCTCGCCGCTGCAGGCGCGGTTGGAGTGGTGCGCCAGGTAGCCGACGTGGTCCTGGGCGCCCGCGGCGGCGAAGCCGACCGTGTCGAAGGGCGGCCCGTCCTGCACCATCCAGTAGAAGAAGCGCTCCCCCGAGCCGTCCAGGTGGGCGGGCCGGGCCCGGTCGAAGCGCCAGCCGGAGGCGGCCTTGAAGGCCCGGATGCTGCGCACCGGCAGCCAGGGGCTCGCGTCCGCTCCGCCGCAGTCGATGTGCTCCGGGTCGCACGGGTCCTCGAGGTGGAAGTTCCCGCCGCTCGCGACGATCGTCCAGGCCTCGCGGCGCAGGCGGCCCGGGTCCTCGACGGCGTTCGCGAACTCGTCGAGGGTCGTCAGCTTCGTGTTCGACAGGTAGCTCGTGCGCAGCGCGCTGGCGAGGTCGTTCAGGCTGGCGAGGAACACGGCCTCGGAGGTGTTGATGTCGTCGACTGTCCAGCGCGCGTCCGCGACGTCGACGTTGGGCAGCTGGAAGGCCTTGTTCTGCTCGTCCTGCGAGACGAGCCGCGCCACGCCGTAGCGGCTGGCGAGATGGTCCTTCACGAACCACGACCAGTACGCGGTGAAGTAGGCGAAATCGCCGCCGGTCGGGTCGTTCGCCGCCACCGGCGGCTCGTTCATCATCTCGTAGACGACGTTGCCGTGGCCGTGCGTCACGTCGAGCAGCTTGCGCACGTATGCCTGCTGGTAGACGAAGAGGCTCTTGTTGGGCTCGCCGCAGGAGGTCTCGCACTCGATGGCCGCCCTCGCGAAGAAGCGCAGGTCGGGATCGCGCGCCGGGCTGGCGCTCTCGTAGGAGCGCACACCGTTCACGTTGTTGCCGCCCCGGAACGGGTTGTCGTCCCGCCCGATCCCGAACTCCTGCCGCGCGAAGAGGTGCACGCGGACGACCAGCTTGCGGTTCGTCCCGTCACGGTCGTCCTCCGCCGCCGTCAGCATTCCGTCGAGCGTCCGCCAGTACTGCTCGTCGAACTGCGAGAGATCCCACAGGGGGTGGTCGGGGCAGCGCTCGCGCTGCGCCGGGTCCCGAGGATCGCAGGCGAGGCGCCAGGGCCCGGTCCACGGCCGCTCGAACCAGTTCACCGACTCGCGGTTGCAGCCGCTCCACTGGTACCAGAGGACGACGTAGCTCGCGCCCTGTTCCTTCAGGCGCCGCGCCTGGTCCGCCGAGAACCCGCAGCCGACGAGCGTGCCGTAGCTGGCGATCGAGAACGGCTGCCCGGAGGCGCCGCCCGTCCGCAGGTAGCGCGGGTTCCCGGGGTCGGGGGCGACCCAGCCCCAGTTGCGGTTGACGACCGTCGAGAGCGGCGCCGACGGGCTCGCCAGCACCGGCGACGGCTCCGTCGCCGTCGGGCCGACCGGCGACGGTGCCTGCTGGCCGGAGCCGCAGGCCATCGACAGCGTGGCGGCTAAGCCCGCTGCCAGAATCGTCCGATAGCCCATGTCGACCTCGGTTCGGAGTATGCGGCACGAATCCCGTCGGCTCGAAATCGCGGGAGCCGACGCATCGCCTTGGGCCGACCTCGCCGCTCTTCGGCATTCGGCGCGCCGGAGGGCGTCCGGCTGCTAGACTGCGGTTGCCGTGGCTCGCATTCGGGTGATGCTCGTCGACGACCACTACCTCGTCCGGGTAGGGCTGGCCAACGTGCTCGGGGTCGAGCCGGACATCGAGGTCTGCGCGGAGGCCGAGAGCGGCGACGAGGTCGTGGCGCTGCACCGGCTCCACCAGCCCGACGTGACGGTGATGGACCTGCGGATGGCCGGCACCGACGGCCTGACGGCGCTCGCCCAGCTCAAGCGGGACTGTCCCGGGGCGCGCGTGATCATCCTCTCGAACTACACCGGGGCCGACGAGATCCACGCCGCGCTCCAGGGCGGAGCGGCTTCGTACCTGCCGAAGACGGTTGGGCAGCCTGAGCTGCTGAAGGCGATCCGGCTCGTCGCGGACGGGCGCGCGTACGTGCCCGCCGAGATCGCCGTGCGCCTCGCGGAGCACCTCCCGTGCGAGGAGCTGACAGCCCGCGAGCAGGAGGTGCTCGCGCTGGTCGTCGAGGGCGTGAGCAACGGCCAGATCGCCCGCAGGCTGGGAATCGCCGGAGGCACGGTCAAGAACCACATCTCGAGCATCTTCGAGAAACTCGGCGTCACGCAGCGCACGGAAGCCGTCGCGGTGGCGATCAAACGCGGTATCGTC
>JBGASI010000055.1:0-13321 GCA_044229815.1 Vicinamibacteria bacterium
CGCGCGCTGGCAGGACGAGGACATGGCGGACACGCTCGTCGGCCGCGCGCGCGCGTTCCTCGAGCGGCCCCGCGCGGAGCCGTTCTTCCTCGACTTCGCGACCCACGACATCCACGTCCCCCGCGTCCCGCACGCCCGCTTCGCCGGCCGCAGCGGCCTCGGCCCGCGCGGCGACGTGATCCTCCAGCTCGACTGGACGACGGGGGAGCTGCTCGACACGCTCGACCGGCTCGGCCTCGCCGAGCGCACGCTCGTGCTCTTCACGAGCGACAACGGCCCGGTCGTGGACGACGGCTACCGCGACGAGGCCGTCCTGCGCCTGGGCGGTCACCGGCCGGCGGGGCCGCTGCGCGGCGGAAAGTACAGCGCCTTCGACGGCGGCACGACGGTGCCCTTCCTGGTGCGCTGGCCGGGGCACGTGAAGCCGGGCGTCTCGGACGCGCTCGTGAGCCAGGTGGACCTGCTCGCGTCGCTCGCCTCGCTCACGGGTCAGAAGCTCGCCGCCGGGGACGGGCCCGACAGCGTCGACGTCCTGCCGGCGCTGCTCGGCGCGGACCCCGCGGGCCGCGATCAGCTCGTGGAGCAGGCGGGCACGCTGTCGCTGATCCGCGGCCGCTGGAAGCTGATCGCCCCCAGCGACGGGGCGCGCTTCGACCCTCACACGAGCACCGAGCTCGGCAACGCCCCCCAGCCGCAGCTCTACGACCTGGCCACGGACCGGGCCGAAGCGCACGACGTCGCCGCGGCGCACCCGGACCTCGTGCGTGCGCTGTCGGAGACGCTGGCCCGCGTGCGCGCCCGCCCTTAGTGCTGCTTCAGCCAGTCCTGGCCGGCGAACACCTTCACCTTGGATCCGTGGTGCCCGCAGGCCGCGCAGCCGGCGTTGGCGCCGCCCTCCCAGACCTGAGCGGCGTCGCACTTGGCGCAGCGGCGCTCGGGGACCGGTCGCCCGCCACAGGCGGCGCAACTCGCGGCCGCCCGTCCGCCCAGGCTCGGCAGCAACTCGAGGCAGACGGGGCAGTGCCGGCCGCCGACACGCCGCTTCTTCTCCTCGGCCTGCCGCGCTCGTGGCGTCAGGAGACTCCGACTCCGCCGCATGCCTGCTCCTCCACGGCGCGCGAGGGTGCCCGCGCGCACCCCGACTATACGCCGCCCCGCTGCCGACCACGACGCTCCCGCCTTGCTATTGCGGCGCGCTCCTGCTACGGTGGGTGTGCATTAGTTGGTCGTTGCTCTGGCGTAGCGGAAGGAGCCGCCCACTGTGGGCGGCTTTTGCTTTTTGTGAGCGCGCAGGTGACGAAGCCGCTAGGCACAAGGCCGAGGAGGCCTGTACGTTCATGATCGAAGGCACCGTCAAGTGGTTCAACGAGTCCAAGGGTTTCGGGTTTCTGTCGCACGAGGGTGGTCCGGACGTGTTCGTCCACCACTCGGAGATCAAGGCCGAGGGCTTCCGTACCCTCAACGAGGGTGACAAGGTCCAGTTCGAGATCACGGAGAGCCCGAAGGGTCCCCGTGCCGCGAACGTGACCCTCGCCCGCTAACACCCCGACTCGCACCATCCGTGAGGCCCGGGGCCGAAAGGCTCCGGGTTTCGTGTTTTCGGGGCCCCCTTCAGAAGCGGTAGCCCATCGACACCCGCAGCGTGTAGCCGTTGCCGTTCGCTCCCAGCGGCCGGGGAGCCGGGCTCGAACGATCGGAGTGCGTGGCGTAGACGACCGGGCCCCCGCCCGCCGACAGCCACAGCCGGCCGGTCGGTGCCGCCCAGTGCAGCGCTGGGCCCACGAACAGCTTCGCCCCGCCCTCGGCCTCCTCGGCTTCCCAGAAGCCCTCGAGGTCCTCGCCGACCGCCTCGACCCCGAGCCGCAGGCCGCGTCCCACCCCCTGGAGCCAGCCCACCGTGGTGAGGACGTCCACCGCGTCGCGGCCGCTGCCGAAGGGCCTCTCGAGCAGCACGTTTCCCGAGAAGAGGCTCCCCCCGTGGCTCCAGCCGAGGCAGACCCGTGCGAGGGCCGCCGAAGTCCCCTCCCACTCGCGGCGCGCGCCCAGGCCCACCGCGAGGCGCAGCCCCGACTTCGGGCCCAGCAGATCCTTGAGCAGCTCGGCCTGCTGGCTGCTGCGCGTGGCGTCGGCGCCGAGGCCCAGGCCCACCTGGCCGAGCACCGTGAAGCCCCCGCCGAGCCGTCCCTGCACCCCGAAGCGTTGCTCGACCCCGTCGTAGCCGAACGGCTCGGCCGTCCGCTCGGCGTAGCCGGCGTCGTAGTAGGTGGTCCAGGACCGCCCCTCGCTGCCGGTCGTGGCGACGGAGGTCCCCGTCGTCACGGTGAAACCGAACGGCCGATCCTGGGCCGGCGCGGTTTCGGCCAGCGTCAGGAACGCGAGACACGCGAGCCAGCCCGCCCGCGGTAGGATCCACGCATTGCGATGACCCACGACACCCACCTCCTTCCGCGGCTCCGCGAGGCCGTCGAGCGCGCCCTCGTCGGCGACTGGCCGGCGGCGCACGTGATCGTGCAGGCCCACGACGACGACTCGACGGCGGCCTGGATCCACGCCGTCGTCCACCGGATGGAAGGCGACCTCGCCAACGCCCGCTACTGGTACCGGCGTTGCCGGCGCGAGCTGCGCGAGCACGTCTCGACGGACGCGGAGCTGCGCGAGATCCAGGCCGTGCTCCGCGAGCGGAAAGGACCCGCTCACTCGTAGCAGCCCTTCGCCTCGGGCACCCGCTCGACGTTGTCGATGAAGACGCTCCACAACCAGACCTCCATTGTGTCGCAGCGCGCGGCCGGAGGGCGACCGTGCGACACTCGCCTCCCAGGAGGCTGCCTCGATGGGCCGCTCGGGCGGATCGGGTCTCGGCACCGCGCTGCTGTTGCTGCTCATCCTCGGCGCGTTCGCGGCCTTCGTCTACCGCGAACGGGAACAGGGTGCGCGCGCGTGGCGGGCGGAGCAGGCCGAGCAGCGGGCGCGGGTGGCCGCGCGGCGCGCCGCGCTGTCGAGCGGCCGCTTTGCCACGGTCCTGGAGCTGTGCCGGCAAGGCTGGCGCGACGAGCTCGGTCTTCACCACGAGCCGGCTGCCCTCGCCTGGACACCGCACGGTCTCGACGGCTACTTCCTCGAGGGGAGCGACCGCGACTCGCTGCGACAGGTGCGCTGCGCCGCGCAGGGCGTGTCGCGGGGCCCGAGGGTGCGCCACCCGCTCCAGCAGAAGCTGCCGGCGGAGGCGCCAACCGACACGGAAGCCGCCGCGGACGAGGCCTGGCACCTTGCGCTCGCCGAGTGGTCTGCCCGCCCGTTCGACCCAGCAGACCTCGCGGTGGAGCTCCTCGCGCACCCGCTCGGCGGCGCCGCGCTGCGGCGCCGCTGGCGAAACGGTCCGGACGGCGCGCTCGCGACCGTCGAGCCGGCGGACGCGCCGCCGTTCCCCCTGCTCGTGGCGCTTCCCCGGTTTCATCCCGCGAAGAGCGCGGCGCTCCCTACCCTGCAGGCCCTGTCCCGCCACCACTGGCTCGTCGAGACCGACGCGGCGCTCGCCGTGGTCGAGCGCTCCCTCCCGCCCGGCGCCCGCGTCAGCGAGATCACGCTGACCGACGACAGGATCGAGCTCGACATCCACTCGCCCACACCCGCCTTCGAGGGCAAGCCCGTCGCGCCCTACGGCGAGAAGAAGTTCGACGAGTACGGCATCGCCGAGTCGGACTGGTGGTACCCGCGGGAGATCCCCGGCTTCGGCTGTCCGGTCGGCCAGCCGCTCGCCGAGGTGCGCACCGCCCTCGCCGCGGCGAGGTCCCGCCTCGCGGGCGGGGCCCTGGCGCAAGCCTGGTACTCGTGCAGCAGCGCCTACGGCGACGGCCGCCGCGGCACCTGGCACCTGCAGACGCGGTAGCCGAGCGCGGCTCCTCCTGAAGGCGGGGGCGCTACTCGAAGTAGCCGTTGACGTCGAGGATGAAGTGGACGGAGCCGGCGGCCTGCCGGGAGCGGACGGCAAGCGAGGCGGCGGTGCCGAGCATGACGACGGCGTTGTTGGCACGGGTGAGCCCGGCGGTGAAGTTGATCGTCGAGGCGAGCGGCGCCTCGGTGCCCGAAGGGAAGAGCAGCAGGTTCCCGGCCGTCGTCCCCTGCGTGACGGTGACGTTCACCGACACGGACCGCGCCGTAGTCGGAATCCCGCACACACCACCGAGGCTGAACGAGCGGTCCGCTCCCGCCACCAGAGCCGGACCGCCCAGCGGTCCATTCGGGTTGCGGGTGTCCACCAGTCGACACGGCGGCACCGTGTAGAAGCTCACCGCCTGAGCGACCACCGTGAAGCTCAGCGCGCTCTGCGCCTTGCCCACAGCCGTCGTCACGCTGACCTTGCCGGTCTCCGCCCCTGCCGGCACGCTCGCCGTGATTTGCGTCGGCGAGACGACCGTGAAGCTCGCCGAGACACCTCCGAAGCTCACCGAGAGCACGTCGCTGAAGAGCGTCCCGCTCAGCATGACGATCGTACCCACCTTGCCCGAGGACGGGGCGAAGCTGGTCAGGGTCGGCCCGAACGGATCCGCCACCACGATCGACAGCGCCTTGCGCTCCAGCCGTGCGTCCTTGTCCTTCACCTGCACGCTGAACGAGAAGGTGCCCGACCGACCCGGGTCTCCCGAGATCACCCCGGTCGTGGCGTTGAGGGTCAGACCAGGCGGCAGGAAGCCCTCGGGCAGGCTCCACGAGTACGGAGCGACACCGCCGCTCGCGCTCAGCGCCTGCGAGTACGCCGTTCGCACGCGCCCCGCAGCGAGCGACGCGGTCGTGATCGACAGTGGCGACACCACCACGGCGCTCGACCGCACCTCCGTCTGGTACGCACCGTCTCCGGACGTGGCCGCGTAGAACGAGGTCGCCTTGGTCGCGGCGTCCACGACGCGCCCCCCGTCGTTCGTCAGCTTCTTGACCTTGAGCTCTTCGAGTCCATCGTTGAACGCCGTCCACACGCCGCTGAGGTTCGCGCCGCGGTAGACCCCTCCCTCGCGGTCCGAGAACAGGCTCACCATCACCTCGTTCGTGTTCGGGTCGATCGACACCGAGGTCACAGGTGCGCCGGAGGGCAGCCCGAGCGACAGCTCCGTCCAGGACGTGCCGTCGTCGTCGGAGTAGAAGACCCCTCCGTCCGTCGTCGCCCAGATCCGGCGCACCGTCGCCCAGATGCGACGCACGGCGGAGCTTTCATAGATGAAGTCGTTGACGTTACGGTTGGTGAGACCCGTCCCGGCGGCCGAGTGCCAGGTCTGGCCCAGGTCGTCCGAGTAGGCGACCCCGTCGCCGCCCCGCGTCGTCGCCCAGATCCGTCGCACCGCACCGACGACCTCGAGCTCGAGCGACGTCAGGTCCAGGGACGCTAGGCCGGTGGAGTAGATCGTGAAGGACGTGCCGCCGTCCGCCGAGTACGCCACCCCCTGCCCGGGCACCGTCGCCCAGATCCGACGGACGGCGCCGTCGTTGTCGACGATCACATCCGACACTCGTGCTCCGGCCAATCCCGTCAGGGCCCACTCTTCGAGGCTGCCATTCACGGTCCTGAAGAGTCCCGAATCGGTAGCCGCGAAGAGGACGAACGGGTTCGGTTCCGGATCGAGGGCGATCGCCCGTACGTAAAGGTCGGTCAGGCCGCTCAACCGGCCGGTTCCGCCTCCGACGGCGCAGGTCTGGCCGTCACTGGAACAAGTCTGGACGCCGTACCCTTCCGTCGCAGCAAAGAGCTGCCCCGTCACCGGCCTTCGCAGCAAGGCATTGACCGAATCGGCGACCGTGGCGTAGCTGTCAAGCGCCACCCACGTTGCGCCGCTATCCGTTGATCTGAAAGCACCGCCCTCGGCTGTCGCGACCAAGATGGTCCCCGGCGTCGTCGGATGGGTGGCGACGGCGACGACGTCGAAGCGATCGAGCACTCCGAGGAGCCGGCTCCAGTTCCGTCCACCGTCCGTCGTCTTGTAGAGGCCGCCCCATCCGCCGGCCGAACCCGGATGGTCTGCTCCGGCGTAAGCCACCAGCGGATTCACCGGGTCCACCGCGAGGCTGAGGATTACCCGGTCCGGGCCGACGAGCGGTGCCTGCCAGGCTCCGACGGCCGGGTCGTAGTAGTAGACCCGCACCGCCTCTCCCGGTGCGGTTGCCGCGTAGACGTACGACGAGTTGGACGGGGCCGGTGCAACGACCCTCAGGGATACGCCACCGAGCCCGAACGGCAGCCAGTTGCTGCCTCCATCGGTGGAGCGATAGACGCCGTCGGAACCCGATGCAAGGTACGCGCGGCCCGGTTCGTCCATTGCGTAGGCCAGGTCGTACACGTCACTCAGCGCGGAGACGGGGGTCCATGTCTGTGCGCGGTCTGTCGAACGGAACACACCCGCTGGCGGTGGCGGCGAGATCGAAACGCCCGGCCTTGGGCCCCAGGCGTACAGAAGGCCGGACGGGTCGTTGGGATCGGCAACGAAGACGTTGGCGACTCGGCCCGTGCCGAGAGTACCTTCCCACGTCAGCCCGCGGTTCGTCGAGAACGCCCCACCGGCCAGGTACAGGTCCGGGTCGGCGGCCGAGATGACGGGACCAGATCCGCCGCCCCCGGTAGAGTTCGACACCCACCGGGCGCCGCCATCGCGTGAGAGGTAGAGCCCAGATGTCCCCACCAGCAGCAACTCGTCCGGCTTCGTGCGGCTGATCGCCAGCCCCGTGAGAGGATGGCGAGCCAGCCCCTTGTTCTTCGCGGTCCATGTCGCGCCGCCGTCGGCGGTGAAGAAGATCCCCTGCTTCGAGCCTACATAGAACCGATGCTCGTCACTCGGATCGATCGCGAGTGACGTGATCTCCAGGTTGGGCACTCCCTTCACCGTCAGCTCAACCCAGGTCTGGCCGGAGTCGCTGCTCTTGAGGAGCTTGTAGACGTAAGCGGCCTGCTGCCCGCCCCCATTCGCCAGCAGGACGACGGCCGGGTTGCTGCGCGCGCGGGCGAAGTGAACGAGGCTGTTCCATTGCGCGAGCACGCCCGCCGGCAAAGGAGTGGGAAGCCTGGTCCACGATGTTCCCCCATCGGCGCTCCGATCGAGGTAGAGTCCGCCGCCGGTCGCGTCGAGCACGACACGCATTACATCCAAGGGGTCCCGTTCCGAGACGCGAACTCCAAACACGGCGGGGTGCGGCCCCGGGCCGACTTCGGTCCAGGAGGCCCCACCGTCCACCGACCGGCACGTCTTGGCACTGATTCGGCTTGCGGTGTACATGTAGTTGGGATTGGCTCGACTCACGCTCAGCTGCAGCTCATCGGTGAGGCCCTGGATGGAACCGCCTCCACATCCGCTGCCGAGCGAGCCCAGCGTCTGCCACGTTCGCCCGCCGTCAGCCGAGCTTCGAACCGTGCCGAAAGTGCAGGCGAGATACATCACACCCATCGAATCGAAGTCGAGAGCGCCAACCCAATGCTCACACGTGGCTCGGGCGGCCCAACTCTCGGAATTGCCGTCGTAGCTGTAGGCGGCAACGGCCGTGTAGGCGCCCACGGCGCCAGTGGGGTTCTGCAGGACCCAAGCGGTGCCTGAGACGGCCGGTACGGTCAGGCCCAGGTCAAAGGCGTCGCGGTCGAGACCGTTGTTGACTGAAATGGGGTTCCAGGATTCGCCCCCGTCTCTGCTTTCCGACACGCCATTTTCCTGGTAGTCGAACAAGTTGGTGGTCGTCGCATAGAGGTGGCCTGCATTCTCCGAGTCGATTGCGATGGCGCTGACGCTGACCAGGCCGCGTCCAAGGGGATCCCAAAGCTCCGTCCCGTCTCGGGTCACCTTCATCCGGATACTCCGCCGGACTGTCTCAAGCGTGGCGTCTTGGACCTGCACCGTGAAACCGTAGCGACCCAGTAGAGACGGATTCCCCTGGATCCGCCCCGAAGCCAGTAGTGACAGGCCGGGCGGCAGGGTGCCCCCCGCGAGTGACCACACGTACGGCGTCGTCCCGCCCTGCGCTTCGAGTGGCTGATCGTAGGCCCTCGTCACGTCGCCCGGTGGCAGGGCGAGGGTGGTGATCTCGAGACGGCCAGTGGCGGTAACCACGATCCGGAGAGCCTTTGAGACCGTTTGTGCGGGAGCCGACGCATCCGTGACCTGGGCGGTGAAGTCGAAGTTGCCGCCGGCCGAGCAGGCTCCTGAGATGTGCCCAGTGGCGTCGAGCGTCAGCCCGGTGGGCAGCGAGCCGCTGGCGGGCGACCACGCGTAGGGGAGCTTGCCGCCGGAGGCGGTCAGGACACGGTCGTAGGCTTCGCCGAGGACGCAGTCCGGCAGAGCGTCCGTCGTGATGCGCAGGTCGGCGGGCAGCATGCCGCCTCCCACGGCCTGGTCGACCTTGCCGTAGCCCCACACCTCGTTCGGAACGGCTCCGGTAAAGCCGTCCGAAGACGCCGAGTTGACCAGGATGTTGCGGACCTGGATCGCGTCGAGAGCGGGGTTCGTGGAGAGGATCCGGGCGGCGAGCCCGGCTACGACAGGTGCCGAGAAGGACGTGCCCTGGAGCAGACCGAAGCCGTGCTCCGGTGTCGCGTCGGTGAGGAGCGCATCGGGCTCGGGGAAGGAGTGGTAGCGGTAGATCGAGGCGGGCGCGACACCGGGTACGGCGTCTTGCGAGACCGCACCGAGCACGCGCTCTCCCGGGGCCGTGACATCGGGCTTGACCCGCCCGTCCCGCGTCTTGCCCGTGGAGGAGAAGTCCGAGATGTCGCCCAAAATCGCGGTGGTGTCCGTGCGGGCGATGCCGTTGACGTCGGTCCACGAGGTGCGGAAACGGTTCGCCGCGTCGTGGCGCGCGTAGCTGCCCACGGTGATGCCGTTCACCGAGCTGCCGGGCTTGCCGACGAGAGAGTGGTTGTCGGCGTTGGCGGAGAGGTAGGGTGAGACGCTTCCGACCACGGACTCGTCGGCGAGCCAGGCGTGGTACTCGCCGCTGTCCCCGATCTCCTCGCCCTGAAACCCGATCGTCCAGTCGCCCACGGCCGGCGCGGACGCGGTCCAGTCGTCGATCAGGATCAAGGCCTCGACGTCCCCGTTCTCGAGGCTCGGACCGCCCAGGTTCGCGATGAAGACGTTGCCCTGGGGCGTCGCCACGTCGACGTAGCTGCCGAAGGTCGCGCTGACCGGGGTCCCGCCGGGAGGCGTCACCGACAGGGTGAGCTTGTCCCGGCCCTTGTACCAGACGTCGAGGAAGACACGGTCGTTGCCCTGGCCGAGGTTGGGGGTGTAGCTGGGGACCTTGAGCGTGTGCGTGCCGAGAATGCCGACATAGGTGGTGCCCGCAAGGTGGTGGAAACGGGTCGCGGAGTGGTTCTCGGAGGAGTTTCCGGCGGCGAGGACCGCCACCTTGCCCGCGCGGCCTGGGCCGACGAGCGAGTCGATCGCCTGCTCCTCGAGAGAGCGGCCGTCGTGAGAGGCCACGATCGTGCCGAGGGAGAGGTTCACGACGTAGGGCAGGCCGAGCTCGGTGGCTTTCTGGTCGACGAACGAGAGCGCGTTGATGACGTCGGTCGAGACAAAGCCGAGAGTGGCGTCGTCGCGCGTGGCCTTGACCACGATCAGATCGGCGGCGGGAGCCATCCCGGGAGAGGTCGGGTCGTCGCCGGCCGCCACGGACAGGCCGTGCGTGCCGTGGCCCGTGGTGTCCTTCTCGCGGAAAGCGCTACCGCCCGTGAGGGCTTCGTTGATCTGGGCTTCGGTGTAGAGCGTCCCGCCGAAGGGACCGGTGCCGTCGAGGTCGCCGTCCCCGTCGCTGTCGCCGGGGTCGGAGAAGTCGAGCAGGTACTTGATTCGTGTCGCGCCGCCCGGCTTGCGGAAGTCCTGGTGGTGGACGTCCACACCCGTGTCGATGAAGGCCACGAGGACGCCGGCTCCGGAGAGGACGTTCGGTGCGGCGGCGCGGGGAGCGGACTCGGAGGACGAAGGCCGAGCTGCAGTATCCGAGACCGGGTCGCCGCCCGCAGACGGCGACTTGGGGCTCCCGAGCGCCCGCAGCATCTGGCTCGACCTCACGAACTGCACGCCGTCTGCCGACGCCAGGTCCATCAGCCGATCCGCAGCGAGCGTCCCGGTGCAGACCCGGCCCACCTGCGCCTGCAGGCGGAAGCCCACCGCCTCGAGCGACGAGCAGTCGTCGCGGAAGCGCACGAGCAGGCTCAGCCGCGGTTCGACGCCGGTCGACTGCGTCGTGTGGTCCGCTCGCCGTGCGCCGTGCAGCCGGTCGAACAGCCCCCGCGCGCGCTGTGGCGGCCGTGGCTCACGCGCGTCCTTCGCTCCTGCAGCCGCCGATTGAGCCTCGCGCTGCGCCCGCACCAGCAGCTGCAGGCTCGCGTCCAGCCGACTCTCCGCCGAAGGGCTCTCGGCACCGAACGCCGATACCGCCCAAGCGAGGCAAAGTGGAAGAAGCCGGCCGGCGAGACGCCCCGTACCCCCGTGGTAGGGCAGGCTCTTCATTTCAGGCCCCCTGACCGTCTGCGTTCCCCTCGAGTCCGCGGGGTGCGAGCGCGAGCGAACGATGTGAGTCTATGCGCCGCGCACGAGCCGTTCTGTGACTGCTGCCACTCTGTGATCGCCGCCACAAGCCAACCAAGTCACTGCTGCGAGCCGATCGCCCTTTCCAGTGCGGCCGCGTCGGCGCGCGCTCTCCGGACACCCTCGTGGTCGCCACGCTTCTCGAGAACCCGGGCGAGGTGGCCGAGCGTCTCCACGGCGAGCTCCCGGTCGAGGCTCCGGCTGATCTCCAACGACTGGCGGAAGCGCTGCTCGGCCAGCGCGCTCTCGCCCCGTTTCGCGAGCACCTCGCCGAGGCTGCTCAGGGTACCGGCCTCGTTCTGCTTCGCCCCCAGTGCGTGAAAGAGGCCGACCGCTTCCTCGAACGCGCGCCGAGCGGCCGGGAGATCTCCCTGGTCCCACAGCACGGCCCCGAGGTTGTTGAGGTCTCGCGCCATGCCGTTCCTGTCCGCGATCTCCCGCGACACGGCGAGCGCTTCCTCGTTGGAGGCGCGGGCCTGTGCCAGCTCGCCCTGCTCGGAGAGGACGTTGCCGAGGTTGCTGAGCTGAGCGGCGATCCCGCGCTGATCGCCGATGCGACGGAATGCCCGCAGCGCCTCTTCGAACCGGCTGCGCGCCCCGGCGAGGTCTCCCTGCCTGGCGCGGGCCACGGCGACGACGTTCTGGGCGCGGGCGGCGCCGCCGGCGTCGCCGGCTTCCGTGAACGTCCGCCCCGCGTCCTCCGCGGCGGCCTCGGCTGCGTTGAGATCGCCGAGGTTGACCGCCGCCGAGGCCTCCGCCAGCCTGGCCTGAGCCAAGAGAAGCCGCGCCCCCAGTTGCCGCGCCTTTCGCGCGGCCTCGGTGGCCGTCGCGCGCTGCCGCGCGAAGTCCGTGAGGACCTTGGCGGCAGCCGCCTCCGCCAGCTCGAGGCGGGGATCAGCGCCCGCCGGGGCGGGGAGCCTGCGCAGCACGGCGACCGTCGCGAGAGCGTCTTGCCCGTGCCCCGCGGCCGTCTGCGCCTCGGCCAGGCGCAGGCCGTGGTCGAGGCTGTCGGGGAAGAAGACGAAGAGGCTGCGGTAGATCTCGAGGGCCTTGTCGACCTCGCCGGAGGACTCCTGCACCTGCGCCTCGATCCCAAGCCGCTCCTCCCGCGAGATGCTCCGCGCGAACTCCAGCGCCTTGCGGGACTCGGCCTGGGCCTTTCCGTCGTAGCCGAGCGCGGCCCACGCCCGTCCCAGGGCGGCGCGGCTGAGCGGGTGGTTGGGCTGTGCCGCCACCGCCTTCTCCAGCAGCTCGCGCGCCGCGAGGGCGTCGAAGACCCGCAGGCGCGCGAGCCCCTCGGCGAAGTAGCGGGCCGCGTCGGGGTTCGAGGGAAACGAGGCACGCGCCGCGCTCGCCTCGCCCTCGGAGATACCCTCGATCCTCAACGCGGAGCGAATCCTCGCGCCCCCGCGGGAGACGAGGCCGAAGAGCCCCTCCTCGGTCCCTTCCTCGGCTGCCGAGGCCAGGATCTCGCCTCCCCGCGTGTCCTGGAGGCGCAGGTCGAGACGGATCTTGCCGCTCGGCAGGGCGAGGTAGGAACCGAGCACCACCAGGTTCGCGCCCAGATTGGAGCCCAGCCGGTTGAGGCTGTCGCGCGCGAGGCTGTCCGTGTCCGCCAGCGCGAGGTCCATCTTGACGCGGGCGACGCTCTCGCCCGAGATCGTGCGGATCATCTCACCGACGGCGAGCTCGGTCCGGAGCATCTCCGTGATCGCCGTGGAGAGCCAGGCCTGGTCCGAGCGGCCGAGGTTCTTGAAGCCGAGCACCGCGACCGAGGGTCGCGCGCTCTCCGTTGGTGAGGGGATGCTGCGAGCGGGCGCGGCCCACCAGCGTGCGCGGGTGGCCACCAGAGCCGTCAGCGTCAGGAGTGCCAGCAGCGCCGTGACACCCAGCCATGCCCTGCGACGTGCACGGCCCGGCGGCGGGGCGACGACCCCTCCCTCCAGGGCGGCAAGCACCTCCCAGGCCGTCTGGAACCGCCTCTCACTGCGCCGCTCCAGGCAACGGAGGATCACCGCCTGCCAGCGCAGGTCGAGATCGGGCACCAGGGCGCGCGGCGGCGTGGGGTCCTGCCGCAGCCGCTTCACGGCGATGGCGAGGGGCGTGTCCCCCGTGAAGGGACGGCCTCCGGTCACCATCTCGAAGACCACGACCCCGAGGGCGTAGATGTCAACCGAAGCCGTGATCGCGCCACCCTCGACCTGCTCGGGCGCCATGTAGGCCGGCGTGCCGACGATCCCGCCGGAGACCGTGGCGTCCGATTCCTCGACCGACACGCGGGCGAGCCCGAAGTCGGTTACCACAGCGCGCTCGCCCTGGCGCGACGGGCTGAGGATCACGTTCCCGCTCTTGAAGTCGCGATGGATGATTCCCTGCTCGTGCGCCGCCGCCAACGCCGGCACGATCTGCCGCACGATCGCAAGCGCGTCCGGTAGCGCGAGGCGCCCGACGCGTGCGAGGCGCGCGCTCAGCGTCTCCCCGTCCAGCAGCTCCATCGTCAGGAACCGGATGTCCCGGGCCGGGGTGTGATGCACGCCCGTGTCGAAGATGCGGCAGACGTTCGGGTGGGTGATCCGCCGGGCGAGCTGGACTTCGCGCCGGAACCGCTCGACGGCCAGAGGATCCAGGCCGTCGCCGCCGAGCGTCTTCAGGGCCACGCGGCTTCGGAGCTCGAGATCCTCGGCCTCGAACACCTCGCTCATACCGCCGCGATCGATGAACCGCACGATCCGATAGCGACGCGCGACCAGATCCCCGGTCGCGAA
>JBGASI010000598.1:0-2906 GCA_044229815.1 Vicinamibacteria bacterium
GTGCTCGGCCACCACGCGGCGGACCCCGTAACGCATGATGTGGTAGCCGAACATGCGCAGGTCGTCCCGGGTCGGCTCGATCAGCAGGATGTCGACGTCGGGGTGCTCGCGGCGGTAGCGTTCGAGGCCGTACTGCATACGCCCGTGCAGCGCGATCCGCAGCACCTGGTCGAGGACCCAGGTCACGCCGCGGTTGCTCAGGTGGCCGTGCAGCGGGCCGTTCGTCGTGTCGTTGAGGAAGGGCACGATCGGGTTGATGCAGATCACCAGGTCCGCGCCGCTCTGGATCGCCAGGTTGATGTGGGCGGTCTTCTTGACGCCCCCGTCCACGTAGTCGCGGTTGCCGATGCGGACCGGCCGGTAGAGGCCCGGCAGCGCCGTCGAGGCCTCGACCGCCCGCGACACCGGCACGTGCTTCCAGCCGTTCTTCCCGAACGGCACCGCCTCGCCGCTGTCGAGGTCGACGGCCACGACGAACAGCTCTCGCGGGAGATCGGCGAAGCGGTCGCCCCGCAGGCGGGCCTTGAAGAGCTGGTGCAGGAAGCGCTGGATGCCCGAGGTGTCGAGCAGCCCCGCCGGCAGCAGCTCGAAGGCGGCGAAGGCGAGGTCGGAGAGGTTGCGGCCGTCGCCGCCGAGGGCCGTGCGGATGGCCTGGCGGATCACGGTCGGCGCGCGTGCCGAGCGCTTCAGGAACTCGAGCGCGTCGAAGTGGTAGATCGGCATGGTGGCGATGCCGAACGGGGTGCCGGTGCGGTTCGTGGCCTCGTCGAACATCTCGCGCGGCGAAATGCCGGCGGCGAGCAGGGAAGCCACGAACGCCCCGCCGGAGATGCCGACGTAGAGGTCGAGGTCGAGGACGCTACGGTCGAGCAGCTCCTCGAGCGCGCGCAGGCAGCCCATCTCGTAGACGGCGCCCGTGACGCCGCCGCCGGCGCAGACCAGGGCGACCTTCTTCTTCCCGCCCTTGCGTTTCCGGTTGCTGGCCACCCTTGGCCTCCCGACGGGAGTTTACGCGAGAGCAGGGCCCCGGAGGTGCGCCCGGGGCCTCGACGACGCTCTCGCGTTCAGGCCCGGGCGGCGCGGGCGCGGCGCCCGGGCTGGCGGAAACCCTCGATCTGGCGCGAGAGGTCCTCGACGCGCCGGGTCAGCTCCTGGACCTCGTGGCGACTCGGGATGTTGAGCGCGGCCAGCGCACGCTGCACGGCCTCGTCGATCTTGCGGCCGGCGGCGCGCCGCTCCTTCTTGGCGCGGGACTGCAGCGTGACGAGCTGCGACTCGACCTGCTTCACCGCCTTGCGCCGTTCCTTCTCGAGCCGCGTGCGCCAGCCCTCCAGGGTGTGCCTGGCCTGCTTCGCGTCGACCCCGCCGCGCTTCATCAGCGAGCGCAGCTGCTTCTGCACCGCGGCCTCGGCCGTGCCGAACGCCTCCCGGGTGTCGTCCCAGGTGGCGCGCAGCTTCTGGGTCGCGCTCTCGGCGGCCCGCGGCGCGGCACGGCGTGCGGTCTTCTTCTTGGCAGCCATCGTTTCGTTCCTCCTCAACTCTTCCGCTTGCGTGAGACGCCCGCGCGCCGTCCGGGAGCGCGTCGAGCCGCCGGGGTCGCCGTTGCCGGGGTCTCGAGGTAGCTCTCGAACGCCTCCAGACGACCGCGCAGGACCTGCAGGGACTTTCCGGCCACGTCCTCGCCGCGTTCCACCAGCGCCCGCAGCCGACCCTCGACCCCGGACTGGGCCTCGGCCACGAGGCGGTGGACCATCTGCCCGAGGTCCTGCCGGAGGGCCACGGCGTCGTCCAGGCTGAGGCGGCCGTGGCCGAGCAGCCGGGACACGATCTTCTCGGCCTCCTGGCGCGCCCGCCCGGCGGCGTCCTGCGGCTCTGGCCAGTGGCGCAGCGCGGAGTCGGGGCCGGCGGCCAGCCGGATCACCCGCGTCAGCACCTGGCGCGGCAGCCGCGAGGCCCCGCCCTTCACCTGCTCGAGCAGCACCTGCGCCAGGGTGGGATTGGTCAGGTCATCGCCCGACTTGCGGTCGAGGACCTGGATGTCCTGGCCTTCGGCGATGAGCCGGGCCAGTTCCTCGAGGGTCACGTAACGCCGGGCCTCGGCGTCGTACAGCTTGCGGTTTCCGTAGCGCCGGATCAGCCGGGGAGCCGGCGGGCGCTTGTCGCTGCCCATGAGGGCAATATAGCGCGCTGCGTCACGATTCGCAAGAAACTAACGCCGCGCGTTATCGCGGTCTAGGTGTGGGGGCCGAGGTGGAGGGAGACGTCGTCGAGCGGGGCCCGGACCGAGCGGCGCCGGGCGAAGATCAGGCTGCCGCCGAAGACGAGGCCGAGCACCAGGGCCAGGGCCAGCAGGATGCCCGCGAGCTGGAAGGAGCCCAGCACGACGCCCACCAGGTCGAAGGTGGGCTTCTCGACCTTGACCCAGGTCACGGCCGGCTCGAGCAGGGCGTGCATCAGCGGCCCCGCCGCCCGACGCCGGCGACGCCGCGGCGGCCGGCGCTGGCGTCTGTCAGCTGCCGCGTCTGGGTGCGGTTGAGCGCTTCCAGGTAGCTCCGCACGCCGCGCAGCAGGCTGCCTGCGATCAGCTCGCGGTACTCGGGCGACCTGAGCCGCTTCTCGTCCTCCGGGTTGGACACGAAGGCGATCTCGGCGAGGATGGCCGGCATGTTCGCGCCGATCAGCACGTAGAAGGGCGCGGTGTGGACGCCGCGGTCCGGGACGTGGTGCTCGTCGCGGACGCCGCTGACCATGGCCTCCTGCACGGCGGCCGCGAAGTCGCGGCTCTCGTCGATCTTGCTGTTGAGCGTGATCGCCTTGACCAGGCTCTGCAGGTCCTTGAGCGTGGCGGGGGAGATCGCGTTCTCGCGGGCGGCGACGGACTCCGCATGCGCGTTGCGGGCGAAGTT
>JBGASI010000599.1:0-2881 GCA_044229815.1 Vicinamibacteria bacterium
AGCCGCTCGACGAACAGCTTCGACCAGCCGTACGGGTTGATCGGCGACTGCGGGTGCGTCTCGGGGATCGGCACCTCGTGCGGCACGCCGTAGGTGGCGCAGGTCGACGAGAAGACGACCCGCCGGACGCCAGCCAGCGCGAGGGCCTCGAACAGCGCCGCCGCCTGGCTGAAGTTGTTCTCGTAGTAGCGCGCCGGCTCGCTGACCGACTCGCCGACGTAGGCGAAGGCCGCGAAGTGGGCGCAGGCGAGCACGCCGTGCTCGCGGACCAGCTTCTCCACGAGGGCGCGCTCGCCGATCCGGCCCTCGACGAAGACCGCGCGCGGGTCGACGGCGGCGCGGTGGCCGCGCGACAGGTCGTCCAGCACGACCACGCGCTCGCCCGCGTCCAGGAGCTGTTCCACGAAGGCGCTGCCGATGTAGCCGGCGCCGCCGGTCACGAGAACCGACATCGGACTCACTCTCCCCGGGCGACGCCGCCCGCGTTGGCCGCGCCGCGAGCCTGCTCGCGGTTGGCCAGGACCCACTGGTACGACGAGGCGATCCCGTCGCGCAGCCCGATCCGGTGCCGCCAGCCGAGGCCGTGCAGGCGCGAGACATCGAGCAGCTTGCGGGGCGTGCCGTCGGGCTTGGTCGTGTCGAAGACGATCCGGGCCCGCGGGTGCACGATGTCGCGCACCGTCTCGGCCAGCTCGGCGATCGTCAGGTCCTCGCCGGTCCCCACGTTGACGTGCTCGGCCGCCTCGTAGCGGCGCATCAGGAACAGGCAGGCCTCCGCCAGGTCGTCCACGTGCAGGAACTCGCGGCGCGGGCGGCCCGTGCCCCAGACCACGACCTCGCTTCCGTTCTCCAGCTTCGCGTCGTGGAACTTGCGCACGAGCGCCGGCAGCACGTGCGAGCTCGCGAGGTCGAAGTTGTCGTGGGGGCCGTAGAGGTTCGTCGGCATGGCCGAGATGAAGTCGCAGCCGTACTGCCTGCGGTAGGCCTGGCACAGCTTGATCCCGGCGATCTTGGCGATCGCGTAGGGCTCGTTCGTCGGCTCGAGCAGCCCCGAGAGCAGGTGCTCCTCCTTCATCGGCTGCGGGCAGTCGCGCGGGTAGATGCAGGAGCTGCCGAGGTAGAGCAGCCTGCGCACGGGGAACAGGTGCGCGGCGTGCACCACCGTCGCGTGGATCATCATGTTGTCGTAGATGAACTCGGCCGGCCGCGTCGAGTTGGCGAGGATGCCGCCCACCGTTCCCGCGACGAGCAGGACGAACTCGGGCCGGTTGGCGCGGAACCAGTAGTTGACCGCCGCCTGGTCGCGCAGGTCGAGCTGCTCGCGCGTCGCGGTGAGCACCCGGGAGAAGCCCTCGGCCTCGAGCCGGCGCACGATCGCGGAGCCCACTAGGCCCCGGTGGCCTGCGACGAACACGCGCGCGTCGGCCTTCATCTCGACCATGGGCGTCCATCTTAGCAGCCCCCGAGTTGCCGGACGGCGGCTCGTAATACCATTACGCCCGATGGACCTTCACGGCCCGATCTTCGAGGGCGTCCTGCCCGGCGTCCTGCGTCAGCTCTACGTCGGCCGTCGCACCGGGTTGCTGGTCCTCTGCCGCCAGGACGAGCGGCGCGCCGTGCGTTTCCACGTCGGCAACATCGCGAACGCCGAGACCAACGTGAAGGAGGACCGCCTGGGCGAGCTGCTCGTGCGCCAGGGCTTCATCTCGGCCGCCCTTCTCACGCGGGCCGTCAACGTGATGGCCCGTGAGCACAAGCGCCTGGGAGAGGTCCTCGTCGAACTGGGACTGCTCGCCTCCGCCAACCTGCGCGAGATCGTGGCCATGCACGTCGACGTCGTGCTGGCGAGGGCCCTCGCCTGGACCGACGGCGAGTACTCATTCAGCGAGGAGATCGGCCGGCCGCTCGATGCCGACGAGCTGACGCTGCCGTTCTCGACGGGCGATCTGATCCTGCGCGCCTCGCGCAGCGTCGAGGACCCGGACGTCGTGCGCTACCGGCTCGGCGACATCGACCGGCTGATCGCGTTCTCGCGCGATCCGCTGCTGCGTTTCCAGCGCCTGAGCCTGAACGCGGTCGACGGCTGCGTGCTCGCCCGCGTGGACGGGCGCACGACCGCCCGCGAGATCGTCCAGGACGCGATGCTGCCGGTCGACGAGGTGCAGGCGAGCCTGTTCGCGCTGCTCAACACCGGGGTGATCGAGTACGTGGCGAGCACCACGGGCCGCTGGGCGCGCGTCGAGCTGCCTGCAGTGGCCCCGGCGCCGCCCGCGGTCGCGCCGCCTCCGCCGCGCGCCGCCGAGCCGCCGCCGCCGGCCGTCGAGCCGCCGCGGCCGGAACCGCCCCCGCCGGAGCCGCCGCCGCCGCCCACGGCGGCGCCGCCTCCCGCCGCCGGCGTGCTCACCCGAGGGCCCGATGCCGAGGTGGAGGACGCCGCGCGGCCGCTGCCGTTGCCGGACATGCCCGCCGGCGCGGCGCCGGCGCCGGCCGCTGCCCCGACCCCGGCAGACGCCTCGCACGCCCCGCGCGCGCGCAGCGAGGCCGAGGAGGCCGAGCTGCAGGAGAAGCGGCGCGAGATCCTCGAGGCGCGTGCGGCGCTCGACCGGCGCAGTCACTTCGAGCTGCTCGGCGTCAGCCCCGCCGCCGGCGACGCCGACGTGCGCGAGGCCTACTTCCGTGTGGCGAAGCGCTTCCACCCCGACCTCCACCACGACCCGGGTCTCGCCGACCTGCGCGAGGCGCTCGAGGCCATCTTCGCGCACCTCGCCGAGGCCTACGAGGTCCTGCGCAGCCCGCGCCTGCGCGGCCGCTACGAGCGCGAGCACCTGCGCGCCGCGGTCGAGTCCCCGGCGGCGCCGGCGCCGGCGGAGTCGGAGTCCCC
>JBGASI010000056.1:0-13162 GCA_044229815.1 Vicinamibacteria bacterium
GGGCGCATCCCGGGCTACTACTGGAACCTGGCCGGCGCGGTCTACGCCTACGTGTGGTCGCGCTCGGCCGAGCTCGGCATCGACGTGGTCGGCGAGTCGCAGCTGGTCGGCTACCCGACGCAGTTCCCGAGCGTGAGCATGCTCGACTGGACCACCGGGGCGCCGAACGCCCGCTACTTCGTGCTGAAGCTGATCAAGGACAGTTTCGGTCCGGGCGACCGGCTGGTCGCGACGCAGGCGGGCTCCGGCGAGGTCCACGCGCGCGGCTTCCTGACGCGGGACGGCCGCAGGCGGCTGCTGCTGGTGAACAAGCGCGATCGTCCCGTGCGCGTCTCGCTGGCCGGCCTGTCCGGCGCGGGAGTCGCCTTCGTGGACGGCACGACGGAGGGAAGCGTCGGCGGCGCGGTGCTGGCGGGCGAGACGCTGGAGCTCGCCGCTCACGCCGTGGCCGTGGTCACGGCCGGCGCGCCGGGCGCCACGAAGGGGGGAGAGCGATGAGCACGTCACGACGCGAATGGCTGAAGGCGGTCCCGGCCGCGCTCGCCGGCGCCACGGTGGCGGGAACGGCCGCTGCCGCGCCGGTCGCCGCGCGCAGCGGTGGGCCCCGGCTGAAGCTGGGCCTCGCCGCGTACTCGCTGCGCGACCACCTCACGGGCAAGCTGCAGCCGGCGCTGTCGCTTCACGACTTCATCGAGCGGGCGGCGGCCTGGAACGTCGACGCCGTGGAACTGACGTCCTACTACTTCCCCGACGCGATCACGCCCGGCTACGTCTCCGGCCTCAAGCGCCACTGCCACCTGCTCGGCATCGACGTGTCCACCACTCCGATCCGCAACGTGTTCACCCACCCCGCGGGTCCCGTGCTCGACGAGGAGATCGCGCACGTCAAGCGCTGGCTCGGCATCGCCGCCGATCTCGGTTCGCCCGCGATCCGCGTTTTCGCCGGCGACGCGCAGGCGGGGTAGTCGGAGGCGGAGGCGCGGAGGAACTGCGTGGCGGCGCTCGAGGCCTGCGCCGACGAGGCCGCGCGGCGCGGCGTCTACCTGGCGCTCGAGAACCACGGCGGGATCGTGGCGACGCCGGACGCCATCCTGGAGATCGTGCGCGCCGTGCGCAGCGACTGGTGCGGCATCAATCTCGACACCGGCAACTTCCACGGCGCCGACCCGTATGCCGAGCTCGCCCGCTGCGCGCCGTACGCCGTCACCGCGCAGCTGAAGGTGGAGATCCAGCCGCAGGGCGCGCCGAAACAGGAGGCCGACTTCGCCCGCCTGGCCGGCATCCTGAGGACGGCCGGCTACCGCGGCTACGCGACGCTCGAGTACGAGGCAGCCGAGCCGCCGCTGACTGGCGTCCCGCGCTACCTCGAGAAGCTGCGCGCTGCGCTCTGAGCCCCCGCTCGAGGACTGCCCCCCGGCCTAGGAGGCTCAGCTCGCCCCGGTGATCGAGCGCACCTTCGTGATCAGCATGTCGACCGCGACCGTGTTCTCCCCGCCCTCGGGCACGATCACGTGGGCCCAGCGCTTGCTCGGCTCGACGAACTCCAGGTGCATCGGACGGACGGTGCCGAGGTACTGGTCCACGACCGAGCGCATCGAGCGCCCGCGCTCGGCCACGTCGCGCTCGAGGCGGCGGATGATGCGCAGGTCCGAGTCGGTGTCGACGAAGACCTTGATGTCCATCAGGGCACGCAGCTCGGCGTCCGCCAGGACCAGGATGCCCTCGACGATGACGGCCCGCTTCGGCGCGACCTCGACCGTGGCCGAGGTGCGCGTGTGCGTGGCGAAGTCGTACACCGGCACCCGCACCGGGCGCCCTGCCAGCAGCGTGCGCACGTGCTCCACCAGCAGCGCCGTCTCAAGCGCGTCCGGGTGGTCGTAGTTGATGGACGCGCGCTCGACGGAGGGGACGCCGGCGCGGTCCTGGTAGTACGAGTCGTGCTGGATCACCGTGACGTGGTCCGGCCCGAGCGTGCGCACGATCTCGCGCACGACCGTGGTCTTGCCGGATCCTGACCCACCGGCCACGCCGATGATGACGGGCCGGACCTGCTGGGCTTCTCGCTCCATGCCGTGCCTCCGTGGTGACGCGCCGAACGACACGCTACAGGAACCGGGGACCGGATGCCACGGCCGGACGCCCCACGAACGTCATGGGGTGGTCACCTGGCGGTCACGCAGGACGGCCGGCCGTGGCAGAATGGTGGCCGATGGAGCGTCGTTGAGCGAGCCGGGCTGGAAGCCGCATCGGGCGGGCGGTCCGATCACGGACCTGTGCCGCGCCTGCAAGGTGGTCCGCGACCACACGGTGATCGCGGTCGAGAACGGCCGGGCCGTGCGCGTCACCTGCGATTTCTGCGGCAGCCAGCACAACTACCGCGGCGGCGGCGACGAGCCCGGCACACCGGTCGCACCCGCCGTGCGGCCACCCGTGGCCAGCGCGCCGCGGCTCGCGGGCACGCACCAGGAGAAGGACGCGGCCCGCCACCCGGGCCCGGAGGGAAGAGTGGGCGTGAGCACCGGCGAGGACCAGGGCGGGATCGAGGCGCTGCTGCGGCGCGTGCTGCGCGAGGAACTCGGCTTCGACGGGACGACGCCGGCCGCGAAGTGGCGGGGCGGGCAGCTGGTGCTGCGGCCCGGCAGGCCGGGGCTGCAGGAGAAGACCTGGCCGGTCGACGCGCTGTTCCACAAGATCGTGATGATCCGCAACCGCCTGCGCACGCTCGAGCAGCAGTTGAACGCCGCCGAGCTGCCCGAGGACCTGAAGCTGAGGCTGCAGTCCTACGTCAGCGCCTGCTACGGCAGCCTCACGAGCTTCAACGTCCTCTTCGCCGACGAGGCGGACCAATTCCGCGGCAGCGGCGGGTCGGACTAGCCGGCTGCGCGTCGTGACGAGACTGCCGCGCGCATCCGCCGGAGACCTGTGGGGCGGGCTGGCCTCGATGCTGGTCGCCCTGCCCGCCTCGCTCGCGTTCGGCGTCGCGATCTACGCGCCGCTCGGGGCCGACCGGGCGGGCGAGGGCGCGCTCGCCGGCGTGCTCGGGGCGACGGCGATCGGCATCGTGGCGCCGCTGTTCGGGGGCACGGAGCGGCTCGTCTCGGCGCCCTGCGCGCCGGCCGCGGCGGTCATGGGCGCCCTCGCTCTCGAGCTCGCCTCCGGCGAGGCGGCCCCGACCCCCGAGCGCGTCGTCCTGCTGCTGACCCTGGCGGCGCTGCTCTCGGGCGCCTTGCAGGTCCTCTACGGCGTGCTGGGCGGCGGCACGTTGATCAAGTACATCCCCTACCCCGTCGTCACCGGCTACCTCAGCGGCGTCGGCATCGTGATCCTGCTGAAGCAGCTGCATGGCCTGTTCGGCTTCCCGCAGGCGCTCTCCAACGGGCAGGGGCTCCTGCACCCGCAGACCTGGCGGGTGCCCGGGCTCGCGGTGGGCTGCGTCACGATCGTCGTGATGCTGGCCGCCCCGCGCCTGACCCGGCGGGTGCCGGCGGCGATCCTGGGCCTCGCGGCGGGCGTCGCCTGCTACTTCGCGCTCGGGCTCTTCGACGCGCGCCTGCTGACGCTCGCCGACAACCACCTGGTGATCGGCGCGCTCGGCGGCAGCGGGGCCTCGCCGCTGGCCGCGGCCGGGGCCCGCTTCTCGGCGTTGGGCGGGCTCGGCCTCGCCGACGTGCGCCTGCTGCTGATGCCCGCGCTGACGCTGTCCGTGCTGCTGTCGATCGACACGCTGAAGACCTGCGTCGTCGTGGACTCGCTGACGGGGACGCGCCACGCCTCGAACCGCGAGATCGTGGCACAGGGCCTCGCGAACCTGGCCTCGGCCGCGATCGGCGGGGTGCCCGGCGCCGGCACCTCGGGCGCGACCCTCGTCAACATCGCGAGCGGCGCCGAGACGCGCCGCTCGGGGGTGATCGAGGGCACGCTGGTGCTCGCCGCCTACCTCGTCGTCGGCGGCCTGGTGGCCTGGGCGCCCATCGCGGCCCTGGCCGGGATCCTCGTGGTCGTGGCGTGGCGCATGCTCGACTGGCACAGCCTGCGCCTGCTGCGCCAGCGCTCGACGGTGCTCGACTTCTTCGTCGTCGCGAGCGTCGTCGCGGTCGCGGTCTTCGTCGGGCTCGTCTCCGCCTCCGCGACGGGCATCGCGCTCTCGATCCTGCTGTTCATTCGCGAGCAGGCGCGCGGCAGCGTCGTCCACCGTCGGACCGCGGGCCACCAGGTCTTCTCGCGGCAGAAGCGGCTGCCCGAGGAGCGGGCCGTGCTCGAGCGGCGCGGCGCGGAGACGCTCGCCTGCGAGCTCGCCGGCAGCCTGTTCTTCGGCACGACCGACCAGCTCTTCAGCCAGCTCGAGGCCGACCTGAAGAAGCGCCGCTTCGTGATCCTCGACCTGCGCCGGGTGCGCTCCGTCGACCTCACGGCCGTCCACGTGCTGCAGCAGTGCCAGGCCCGCCTGGCCGAACACGGCGGGACGCTGCTCTTCAGCAGCCTGCCGCGGGCCCTGCCGAGCGGCGAGGACCTGCGCGCCTACTTCGCCGAGGTGGGCCTCGCGGCGAGGAACGGGCCGCCGAGGGTCTTCGACCAGCTCTCCGACGCCCTCGAGTGGGCCGAGGACAGGCTCCTCGCGGAGGAGGGCCGGACCGCGTCCGCCGAGGAGCCGCCGCTCGGCCTGCGCGAGATCGGCTTCCTCCGGCAGCGCAGCGAGGACACGCTGCGCCAGCTCGAGGCCTGCGTCCTCGAGCGAAGCTGCGCGGCCGGCGAGACGATCTTCCAGCAGGGCGACGCGGGCGACGCGATCTTCCTGGTGCGCAGCGGCCGCGTGCGGATCGCGCTGCGGCTCGACGAGGGAGTGGATCACCACGTGGCGACCTTTGGCCGCGGCGACGCCTTCGGCGACATCGCCTTCCTCGACCGCGGCGCTCGCACGGCGGACGCCGTCGCGCTGACCGCGGTCGAGCTGTTCGTGCTCTCGCGCGAGCGCTTCGACGCCCTCGCCGAGCAGCACCCACGCCTCGGCCACCACTTCTTCGAGGCCCTCGCCCGCTCGCTCGCGGTGCGCCTGCGCGAGGCCGACGCCGAGATCCGGGTGCTCGGCGAGGCCTAGGCGCTGGCGACACACGGCCGACGGCGCTACCTTTGACCCATGCTGCAGGACGAGCGGTTCATGGCCGAGGCGATCGCGCTGGCGGCGGCGAACGCGCGCGAGGGGCACGGCGGCCCGTTCGGCGCGCTGGTGGTGCGGGCCGGCCAGGTGATCGCGCGCGGCGTCAACCGGGTGGTGTCGAGCCACGATCCCACCGCCCACGCCGAGGTGGTCGCGATCCGGGAGGCCTGCCACGCGCTGGGATCCTTCCAGCTGGCCGGCTGCGAGATCTTCGCGAGCTGCGAGCCCTGCCCCATGTGCCTCGCGGCGATCTACTGGGCCCGGCTCGACCGGCTGTACTTCGCCGCGACCAAGGACGACGCCGCGGGGGCGGGCTTCGACGACTCGTTCCTGTACGCGGAGATCGCCCGCCCACCCGGCGCGCGGCGACTGCCGGCCGTGCGGCTGCTGCAGGAGCAGGCGGCACGGCCCTTCGAGGAGTGGGCGCGCGCCAGCTCCAGGGTCCCCTATTAGCAGAGGCCGAGCGCGCCGCTTGGCCTCCGGGGCGAGGCAGGGCATAGTCTGCGAGAGGCTGCGGCGGCGCCGCGCCGGATCGGAGCGACCTGATGACACGGATCGAGAGGTGTTTCGTCCTGGGCACGCTGGTGACGACCATGGCGGCGGGCGGGGCGGCGGCCGAACCGGTACGCACGCAGGCGGGGCTCGTGGAGGGTGTGGCCGACGCGGACGGCGCGTTGCGCAGCTACCGCGGCATCCCCTTCGCGGCCCCGCCGGTCGGCGAGCTGCGCTGGCGTGAGCCACGGCCGCCGGCGCCCTGGCAGGGCGTCCGCAAGGCGACCGAGTTCGGGCCGCGCTGTCTGCAGGGCCCGGTCTTCGACGACATGGTCTTCCGCGATCAGCCCAGCGAGGACTGCCTCTACCTCAACGTCTGGACGCCGGCGAAGTCGGCGGCCGAGCGCCTGCCGGTGATGGTCTGGATCCACGGCGGCGGCTTCCAGGCCGGCTCCGCCTCCGAGCCGCGCCAGGACGGCGCGCGCCTGGCCCGCAAGGGCGTCGTCGTGATCGGGATCAACTACCGCATGGGCGTGTTCGGCTTCTTCAGCCACCCGGCGCTCGCCGCCGAGTCCGGCCACGACGCCTCCGGCAACTACGGCCTGCAGGACCAGGTCGCGGCGCTGCGCTGGGTGCGCGACAACGTGGCGGCCTTCGGCGGCTCCCCGGACAACGTGACGATCTTCGGCGAGTCCGCGGGCTCCTTCGCCGTCAGCGCGCTGATGGCCTCGCCGCTCGCACGGGGCCTGTTCCAGCGCGCGATCGGCGAGAGCGGCGCCTACCTTGGCCGCAACGTGCTGGAGCCGGCCACGCGAGCCACGAGCGAGCAGGCCGGCACGGCCTTCGCGGCGACTCTGGGCGAGACGACGCTCACGGGGCTGCGCGCGCGAAAGGCCGACGAGCTGCTCCAGGCGGCGCTGAAGGTCCAGCCGTGGTTCTCGCCCGTGGTCGACGGCTACGTCCTGCCGAAGAACCCGGACGCGATCTACGCGGCGGGCGAGCAGGCCCGGGTGCCGCTCCTCGCGGGCTGGAACGCGGACGAGATCCGCGCCGGGGTCGTGCTCGGCAAGAACAGGCCGACCGCGAAGTCCTTCGACGAGCAGACGCGCGCGCGTTTCGGACCGGCCGCGGACGCGCTGCTCAAGGTGTACCCCGCCGGCACGGACGCGGAGGCCGTGGAGTCGGCGGCGGCGCTCGGCGGGGACCTGTTCCTCGTCTACGCGACTTGGAAGTGGCTGCAACTGCATCTCGAGACCGGCAGCAGCGCCGTCTACCGCTACCGCTTCGACCGCAAGATCCCGTTGCCGCCCGGCACGAAGGTCAACGACGTGCCCGCCACGTCCGCGGACGTGGGCGCCCGCCACGCCGGCGAGATCGAGTACGTCTTCGGAACGCTCGACTCCTCACCGACGGTGCCATGGGAGCCGTCCGACCGCGCGCTGTCGGACCAGATCATGTCCTACTGGACGCATTTCGCACGGACGGGCGATCCGAACGGCCCGGGATTGCCGGCCTGGCCCCGCTACGGCGGCGGCAGCGGCCCCCGGGTCATGCACCTCGACGTGACGAGCCAGGCGCGCGAGGACACGCTGCGCTCCCGCTACGAGGCGCTCGACGCCGTCCTGGGGGCGGCCGGGCCCCGCTAGCCCCCCTTCCGGCCGAGTGCGGCAGCGCACAGCGTGGCATGCCGCCGCTGGTCTAGTATTGACGGATCCATGAAAAGAACGGGCAACACTCTGCGTTTCGTGTCGGCGCTCGTCGCCGTCACGGCTGGGGTAGGCGCCACCGCTTCGCACGCGGCTCCCCTCACGGTCAACGCGGCTCAGCGTTTCCAGAAGATGGCCGGCATCGGTTCGAACGTCAACGTGAACAGCTGGAACGGCGGCGCGCTCAAGCCGGCGCTCGACGCGCTCGTGGACCAGGCCGGCGAGCCGGTCCTGCGAGTCGTGCGTGACCCGATGAACTGGGTGGCGAGCGAGTCGGACATCGCCAAGCTCCACGCGCTCGATCCCGCCACGCTGACACGGATCTACGAAGCGCCGAAGATGCAGGACATCTGGAACACCATCGGCTACCTGAACCAGAAGGGCCTGGGTGGGAGCCAGCTCATCCTCAACTTCATGGGCTGGACGCCGACCTGGCTGGGCGGCAGCGGCGCCTACGGCAGCCCGAGCTACATCACGGCGGGCAAGGAGCCGGCCTTCGCGACGATGGTGGCGTCGGCCGTCTACTACGGGCGCAAGGTGAAGGGCCTCGACTTCGGGCTGCTCGCCCCGATGAACGAGGAAGACTGGGACGCCAAGGAGGGACCGCAGGTCCCCGTCGCGCAGTACGTGACGGTGCTCAAGGCGGTCATCGCCGAGCTCAACGCGATGGGCCTCGCCGACGTGCGCCTGGTCGGGCCGGACACCGCTTCGTTCCCCGGCAGCTACATCAGCGCCATGATGGCCGACGCCACGGTCGCGGGCCGGGTGGACCACCTGAGCTTCCACACCTACGGCAGCTCCACGTTCCCCGGCACCGCCTACGCCGGCAAGGACTACTGGCTGACCGAGACTGCCCAGTGGTGCTCCACCTGCGACCAGAACGGCGTGCCGGCGCAGGGCGAATGGGGTTTCGCGCGGGAGACCTGCGACTTCTTCCTCGACGACGTCGCCAACGGCTTCACGGCGGTGCTCGTCTGGGAGGCCTTCGACGGCTTCTACTACCACCACAACAGCGACAGCAGCTGGGGACTGCTCAGCAACAAGACGGTCCCGCTCTACTCGCCGCGCAAGCGCTTCTACGCGCTCGCGCAGCTGAGCGCCTTCATCCGGCCCGGGACGACCCGGGTCGCGCTCAGCACGCCCGCCGGGGTCAAGGCGGTGGCGTTCTACGACACGTCCAAGGGCCAGCTCGCCATCGTCGGCCACAACACCAGCGGCGCGGCCGTCACCCTGAACGGCCAGCTCAACAACGTGCCCGTCGCGCTCAGCGCGCTCGCCCTCTACCAGACCGACTCCGGCAGCAAGAACCTGCAGCGCGCCGCCGACGTGGCCGTCAGCGCGCAGGCCTTCACGGTGACGGTCCCCGCCGACACCTTCTTCTCGCTCGCCAACTTCGCGCCCGCGTCGAGCCTCCAGGTCACCTCGATCTCCCCGGTCACCGGCCCGGCCGCGGGCGGCACGACCGTCACCATCAGGGGCCGGGGCTTCGCGGCGCCCGCCAGCGTGACGATCGGCGGCGTCGCCGCCACGGCGGTCTCGCTGAGCTCGAGCACCCTGCTGACGGCGGTCAGCGGCGCGCACGCGGCGGGTCTCGCCGATGTCACGGTCACGATCCCGGGGCCCGGGTCGGCGACCCTGACCCAGGGCTTTGCCTACGCCACCACGCCGCCCGCCGCGAGTTTCTTCACGGTTTCCCCGTGCCGGGTCGTGGACACCCGGGCCGCTCAGGCGCCCGCCCTCGCTCCCGGAGAACGGCGCACCCTGGCCGTGGCCGGCCACTGCGGCGTGCCGACCAGCGCCAACGCGGTCGCGCTCAACGTCACGGTCGCCAGTCCGGCCGCCCAGGGCTTCGTACGCGTGACCGCCGGCAACGGGCTGAGCGAAACGAGCACGCTCAACTTCGTCGCGGGCGCGACGCGGGCGAACAACGCGCTCGTGCTCCTCGCCTCCGACGGCTCGGGCACAGTGGCTGCCACGAACGGCTCCGCCGGCGCCACGCACCTTGTGCTCGACGTGACCGGCTACTTCGAGTAGCGACCCCTCCCCACCTCCCCACGGCGGCGGGCCGCCGTAGAATGACGTCGGAAAGTCCGCGTCTCGTGCCTCGCCTGCGGCGCCCCGGCGGCGGCACAACGGAGGCCCTCGATGCCCACTCCCAGCGACCTGTCCCGGGCTGCGCTGCTCGTCGCCGCCAGCCTCCTCGCGACGCCCGGCGCGGCGGCGCCCGCCGCGCCCGCCGCGCCGGCCGCGGCCGCACCGGCGCCACGCCTCTCGGGCAAGGCGCTCGACGGCCTGAAGCTGCGCAACATCGGGCCCGCGCTGATGTCGGGCCGGATCGCCGACATCGCGATCGACCCCGCGGCCCCGGCCACCTGGTACGTCGCGGTCGGCTCCGGCGGCGTGTGGAAGACGGTCAACGCCGGCACCACCTTCACACCCATCTTCGACGGCGAGGCCTCGTACTCGATCGGCTGCGTCACGCTCGACCCCTCGAACCACCACGTGATCTGGGTTGGCACCGGCGAGAACGTCGGCGGACGGCACGTCGGCTTCGGCGACGGGGTCTACCGCAGCACGGATGGCGGCGCGCACTGGCAGAACCTGGGCCTGCGGGACTCGCAGCACGTCTCGAAGATCGTCGTGCACCCGAAGAACCCCGACGTCGTCTGGGTGGCCGCGCAGGGGCCGCTGTGGTCGAAGGGCGGCGAGCGGGGCCTCTTCCGGACGGGCGACGGCGGCAGGACCTGGACGAAGGTGCTCGGCGGCGGCGAGTGGACCGGCGTGACCGACGTCGTGCTCGACCCGCGCAACCCCGAGCTGCTCTACGCCGCCACCTGGCAGCGGCAGCGCAGCGTGGCGGCCTACATGGGCGGCGGACCGGAGTCGGGCATCCACCGCTCCACGGACGGGGGCCGCACCTGGGAGAAGCTGAAGGGCGGCCTGCCCGAGGGTCCGCTCGGCAAGATCGGGCTGGCGCTCTCGCCGCAGGATCCGGACGTGGTCTACGCGGCCATCGAGTCAGTCCGCCGCAAGGGGGCGTTCTACCGCTCGGGCGACCGCGGCGCCTCCTGGGAGAAGCGCTCCGAGACGGTCGCCGGCGGCACGGGGCCGCACTACTACCAGGAGCTCTACGCGAGTCCCCACGCCTTCGACCGCGTCTACCTCGTCGACGTCCGGATCCAGGTGAGCGACGACGGCGGCCGGACGTTCCGCAGCGTCGACGAGAAGGACAAGCACTCGGACAACCACGCGATCGCCTTCCGCGCCGACGACCCCGACTACCTGCTGGTCGGCACCGACGGCGGGCTCTACGAGAGCTTCGACCTCGCCAAGACCTGGCGCTTCGCCGCCAACCTGCCGGTCACCCAGTTCTACAAGATCGCCCTCGACGACGCGCGGCCCTTCTACAACGTCTACGGCGGGACGCAGGACAACAGCACCCAGGGCGGCCCGGTGCGCACCGACAGCACGAACGGCATCCGCAACGCGGACTGGTTCGTGACGCTGTTCGCCGACGGCTACCAGCCGGCGACCGAGCCGGGCAACCCCGACATCGTGTACTCCGAGTGGCAGCAGGGCAGCCTCGTGCGCGTCGACCGCACGAGCGGCGAGCGCGTCTTCATCCAGCCCCAGGGCGAGCCGGGCGACCCCGCCGAGCGCTTCAACTGGGACGCGCCGATCCTGGTCAGCCCGCACTCGCCCAAGCGCCTCTACTACGCCTCGCAGCGCGTGTGGCGTTCGGACGACCGCGGCGACAGCTGGAAGCCGGTCTCGGCGGACCTCACCCGTGACCAGGACCGGATGAAGCTGGCGCTGATGGGACGGCAGTGGAGCTGGGACTCGCCCTGGGACATGACCGCGATGTCGAGCTACGACACGATCACGTCGCTCGCCGAGTCGCCGAGGGCCGAGGGCCTGCTCTACGCGGGCACGGACGACGGCCTGCTCCAGGTCTCCGAGGACGGCGGCGGCAGCTGGCGCCGGGTCGAGCTGAGCGCGCTGCCGGGGGCGCCGGCGGACGCGTTCGTGAACGACGTCAAGGCCGACCTGTTCGACGCCTCGACCGTCTACCTCGCCCTCGACGCCCACAAGTCGGGCGACTTCCGGCCCTACCTGTACCAGAGCACGGACCGCGGCCGCAGCTGGCGCTCGATCGTCGGCGACCTGCCCGCCCGCCACCTCGTCTGGCGCGTCGTGCAGGACCACGTGAAGCCCGAGCTGCTGTTCGCCGGTACCGAGTTCGGGCTGTTCTTCAGCCCCGACGCCGGGCGGCGCTGGCTGAAGCTGGGGGGCGACGTGCCGACGATCGCCTTCCGCGACCTCGCGATCCAGCGCCGCGAGGACGACCTCGTCGCGGCCTCCTTCGGCCGCGGCATCTTCGTGCTCGACGACTACCAGGCGCTGCGCTCGGTGAGCGAGGAGTCCCTGGCCAGGGAGGCCGCGCTGTTCCCCGCGCGCAAGGCCTCCTGGTACGTGGAGCGCGAGACGCTCGGCGAGGACGGCCGGGCTTCACAGGGCGCTTCCTATTTCACGGCTCCCAACCCGCCCTTCGGGGCCGTCTTCACCTACCACGTCGGCGAGGAGCCGAAGACCCGGGAGCAGCGGCGCCAGGAGGCCGAGAAGCCTCTGGTCGAGGCGGGCAAGGACACGCCCTACCCGGGCTGGGCGGCCGTGGAGGCGGAGCGGCGCGAGCCCAAGCCGGCGCTGGCGCTGACCGTGCGCGACGCCGCCGGCAACGTGGTGCGCCGGCTCGACGCGCCGGCCGGCAAGGGCTTCCACCGGGTGGCGTGGGACCTGCGCCTGCCCGCCCCGGACGCGATCGGCGCGCGGGCGCGCCTCTCGGAGGAGGGCGACCAGGGTCCGAAGGGCCCGCTCGCGGCGCCCGGCGCGTACAGCGTGAGCCTCGCGAAGCAGGTCGACGGCGTCACGACCGAGCTGGCCGGGCCCGTGGCCTTCGAGGTCGCGCCCCTGCGCAAGGGAGCGCTGCCCGGCTCCGACCCCGCGCAGGTGGCCGCCTTCGGGCTGCGCGTCGCGTCCGCGCAGCGGGCCTCGAGCGCCGCCGCCCAGGCGATCGGCCGGGCCTTCGACCGCTTGAAGGACCTCGCGACGGCCATCGGGCGCACGCGCACGCCCCCCGGCGCGCTCGACGCCGAGCGGCACGCGATCGAGCAGGAGCTCTACGCCGTGCAGGAGGCGCTCGGCGGCAACCGCGCGCGGGCCGCGATCGAGGACGACGGCCCCCCCACGATCGCTGGCCGCGTGCAGGTCGCCGCGCTCGGCGCGGCCTGGTCGACCTACGGGCCGACGCCGACGCACCGGCGCAGCCTCGAGATCGCGGAGGCCGGGCTCGCGAAGCTGCGCGAGCGCCTGAACGCCGTCCTGCTGCAGCGGTTGCCTGCTCTCGAGAACAGCATCGAGGCCGCCGGCGGCCCCTGGACGACGGGCCGCCCGGTGCCGCCGCTGCCGTAGCGAACGCGCCGCCGGCCGCTGCCCGCCTAGGGCCGGTTCAGCAGGTGGTCGGCGGCGAGCACGAGGAACAGGTAGTCCGTCGTGCCGCCGCCGAGCACGTACTCCGTCTGCTGCCACAGGTACGACCACTCGAGCAGCTCCGGGAAATCCGGCCGGATCAGCGCGGTGCCCGAGACGCTGCCACCCGGCAGGTAGCCCCAGTCCGCCCGGTTGAAGCCGTAGCCGGTGGTCGTGGAGCGCGCGCCGACACCCGAGACGAAAGAGGCGTTGTTCGGTCCCGGGTGGCAGCCGAGCACGAAGTCGAGCGCGTGCAGCATCAGCTCCTTCGGGAACACTGCCG
>JBGASI010000600.1:0-2869 GCA_044229815.1 Vicinamibacteria bacterium
ACGGCCCCGGCCGGCGCGGCAGCCGCGGCCGGCGCGCCGACCAGGACCAGGACGAGCAGCGCCGAGAGCAAGCCGGTCCCTCCTCGCCAAAGCGGTGAGCCTGCAAAGCTAGCACATCCGGAATCCCGAGATCCGCTAGCTCGAGGGCGGCAGGACCTCGGTCGCGCGCCAGGACAGCGTGCGGTTGAGCAGGTAGTTCCAGCCCGTGACGACGCCTATCGCCACGGCGTTCGCCAGGTAGCGGTTCACGCCGAGCAGGTTGAACTGCAGGTTGAGCAGCAGCACGTTGAGCGCGACGCCCGCCATGCAGATCAGCTGGAACTTGGCGAGCCGCTTCAGCGTGGCGCGAAGCGCGCGCTGCTCGGGCACCAGGTCGCCGAAGGTCCAGCGGTCGTTCCAGTGGAAGTTGTTGAGCAGCGCCGCCTCGGCCGCCACCAGCTTGCTGCGCGTGAGCCCCAGGCCGAGCGCGCGCGGGTCGCTGAGCAGGAACAGCAGGCCCATGTCGACGACGACGCCGCTGAGGCCCACCAGGGCGAAGCGGATGAAGCGGCTCTGGGCGAGCGTGTCCGCCCGCAGCCGGGCGAGATGGAGGAGGAAGTCGAGGTAGACCCGCGCGGTGGCCTTGCTCGCGCCGACGGCCCGTTCCCGGAAGACGTAGCCCACCTCGGACAGCCAGCGCACCCGCCCCCGGCCCAGAACCTCGATCAGGATCTTGTAGCCGGCGGGCTTGAGCTCCCGTTCCTCGAGCGCCGCCCGGCGCACGAGGAAGTAGCCGCTCATGGGGTCGCTGACCCGCGACACCAGGCCCGGCAGGACCAGCAGCCCGATCACCTGGGCGCCGCGCGAGAGGATGCGGCGGCGCAGGCTCCAGTCGCTGACCCCGCCTCCCGGCACGTGCCGGCTGGCGACCGCGAGGTCCGCCCCGCGTTCGATCTCGGCCCACAGCCGGGCGCAGGCCTCCGGCGGGTGCTGCAGGTCGGCGTCGATCACCCCGAGCACCGGCGCCCGCGCGAGCTGCCAGCCGCGCACGACCGCGCTGCCGAGGCCCGTCTCGTCGGTGCGCCGCAGCACGCGCAGGGCCGGGTAGCGGGCCCGCAGGGCCAGCGCCTCGCGCCAGGTGCCGTCGGGGCTGTCGTCGTCGACGACGATCAGCTCGTAAGCGCCGGGCAGCAGCCGGTCGAGGACGAGGGTCGCGGCCTCGAGGAAGGCCTCGATCGTGCCGGCTTCGTTGCGCGTGGGCACGACGAGGGACAACCGGGGACCGGCGGCGGCGGGCACGAGCGCGCCCAGGCGCAGCGGTCCGCGCGGCGGCTGCTCGAGGCCCGGCACTGTCGTCGACACGGCGCGCATTCTACGTTCTTCGGTTATCTTTGGGGTTCGGCCGCGCGCCGATTCCCACGCCAAAGGAGAGTCTCGATCATGGCTACAGTCACGCTCAAGGGCAACCCCATCGACGTCGCCGGCTCGCTGCCGAAGGCCGGCCAGCAGGCGCCCGCGTTCTCGCTCGTCGGCAAGGACCTCAAGGACGTCACGCTCGCCGACTTCAAGGGCAAGCGCAAGGTCCTCAACATCGTGCCCAGCCTCGACACCGCGGTCTGCGCAACCTCGACCCGCAAGTTCAACGAGAAGGCGGCCGCCCTGGCGAACGCGGTGGTGCTCGTCGTCTCCGCGGACCTGCCGTTCGCCTCGGGCCGCTTCTGCGCCGCCGAGGGCCTCAACAACGTCACGACGCTGTCGACCATGCGCGGGCGCGAGTTCATGAAGGCCTACGGCGTCGAGATCACGAGCGGCCCGCTGGCCGGCGTGACGGCCCGCGCGGTCGTCGTGCTGGACGAGAACGACAAGGTCGTGCACTCGGAGCTGGTGCCCGAGATCACGCAGGAGCCGGACTACGACGCCGCCCTGCTCGCGCTGAAGTAGCCGCGCGGCCCTCCGGCATGAGCGGGGAGACGACAGCGGGCGGGCCCGAGCCGGGCTCGCGCCGAAAGGCCGTCGAGCGCGCGCTGGCGGCGCTCGACGGCGCCGTCGTGGCCTGCGCCACCGCGGGGCTGCTCTACCTGGCGACGGGCGGCGTCGACCTCGGCGTCGTCCGCGTCCACCGCTTCTCGAAGCCGTTCCTGCTGCTGCTGGTCCTGGCCGCGCTGCGCCTCGCGATCCCGCGCCCTTCCTGGCTCTCGCGGGCGCTCGGGCGGCTGCGGGAGCGCCTCGGGCTGGCCATGGCCGCCGCCTCCGCCCGCACGCCGTGGACCGCGGCGGCGCTCGACGCCGCGGTCGCGGTGCTGAGCGTCCACGTCGTCCTGAAGCTGACCGCGTTCCTGGCGAACCTGCTCTTCGTCCCGGCGCGCCCGCGGCCGTTCCCGCTGCCGTTCGCGGCGAGCCGGCTGGCCGAGACCTTCGCGGCCTGGGACTCGGGCTGGTACTTCGACATCGCCCAGCGCGGCTACTACTGGAACCCGCAGGGCCAGAGCAGCATCGCCTTCTTCCCGCTCTACCCGCTGCTCATGCGCGCGCTGGCCTGGCCGTTCGGCGGCGGCGACCGGGCGCTGTGGCTGGCCGGGATCGCTCTCTCCTACGGCTGCCTGTTCCTCGGCCTGGCCGTATTGCACCGGCTGAGCCAGCGCGTGCTGGGCGACCGCGAGGCCGCGCGACGCACCGTGCTGTACGTGGCGGTCTTCCCGTTCGCCTACTTCTTCACGCAGGTCTACACGGAGTCGCTCTTCCTGCTGACGAGCGTCAGCGCCGTCGCCGCGGCCTTCTCCTCGCGCTGGGGCTGGGCGGGTCTGTTCGGCGGCCTCGCCGCGCTCACGCGACCGAACGGGATCCTGGTCGCGGTGCCGCTGGGGCTGCTGGCGCTCGGCGGGCGGCCGGG
>JBGASI010000601.1:0-3568 GCA_044229815.1 Vicinamibacteria bacterium
GTGTCGGGCGGGGTGAGCGTCGAGGGCCAGCGCGCCGCGTGCCAGGCGAGCAGCGCGAGCGCCGCCGCGACGAGCAGCAGGTGCAGGTCCCGCTGCCGTCGCGGGCAAAGCCGCGCGCTCAGCAGGTGCGCCCAGGCGTAGCCGAGGACGAGGGCCGTCTGGAAGAACAGCAGGCAGGTGGTCCACAGCGCCGAGGTCCCGCCGAACCACGGCAGCAGCTGCTTGCCGAGCAGCAGCTCCACCGTGAAGAGCAGGAACGCGCCGAGACCGACGACCGCCGCGAACGCGGCGGCCGCGGCTGGCGAGCGCGGCCTCGTTTGCGGTTCGCTCACGGTGCGGCCTAATCTTATCGTCTCCATGGCGAGCCCCCCGATCGTGCGACTCGACCGTGTGAGCAAGGAGTACCGCGAGGGCGAGGAGAAGCGGCGCGTGCTGCGCGAGACGAGCGCCTGCTTCGCCGAGGGCGAGATCGTCGCGATCCGGGGCCGCAGCGGCAGCGGCAAGAGCACGCTGCTCAACCTGATCGCCGGCATCGACTCGCCGAGCTCCGGCGAGGTCTGGGTCGCCGGCGCCTGCCTCGGCCGGCTCTCCGCAGCGCAGCGCACGGTGTTCCGGCGCGACCAGCTCGGCTTCGTCTTCCAGTTCTTCAACCTCATCCCGACGCTCACGGTGCTCGAGAACGTCCAGCTCCCGGCGGAGCTCGGCGGCGCCCGCGCGAGGCTCGCCGAGGTCGGCCTCGAGGGGCGCGGGCGCAGCTTCCCGGACCGGCTCTCCGGCGGCGAGCAGCAGCGCGTGGCGATCGCGCGCGCGCTCGTGCGCGACCCGCGCCTGCTGCTCGCGGACGAGCCGACCGGCAACCTCGACGACCAGACCGGCGAGGCCGTCACGGCCCTGCTCGAGCGCGTCACCCGCGGCGCCGGCCGCACGCTCGTCCTGGTGACGCACAGCCCGCAGGTCGCGGCGCTCGCGGACCGCGTCTTCACGATCGAGGACGGCCACGTCGTGCCGCTGGCCGGGCCCGCCGCCGGCGTCGGCGCCTGAGCCGACGTTGACCCGCACCCTGCTGCTGACCGGCCTGCGCGACCTGGCGCGGCGCCCGCTGCACACCGGTCTGATGGTGCTCGGCGTCGCGCTCGGCGTCGCGGTCGTGGTGGCGATCGACCTCGCGAACACCAGCGCGCGGCGCGGCTTCGAGCGCAGCACCCAGGCCGTGGCCGGGCGCGCCACGCACCGCGTGCTGGGCGGGCCTTCCGGCCTGCCGCAGGAGGTCTACCGCCGCATCCGCGTCGAGGCGGCGCTGCGCGAGTCGACACCGGTCGTCGAGGGCTACGCGGTGGCGCCGGACCTCGATCGCCAGCCCCTGCGGCTGCTCGGGCTCGACCCGCTCTCCGACGCGCCCTTCCGCGCCTACGCCGGCAGCGGCTCGCTGGCCGAGCCCGGCTTCGCGCGCCTGCTGGTCGACCCGCGCGCGGCGATCGTCGGCGCCTCGCTCGCGAGGCGCTACGGGCTCGCGCTCGGCTCGCCCCTGCGGCTGGAGGTGCAGGACCGGGTCGAGACGCTGCGGGTCCAGGGCATCGCGCATGCCGCCGAGCCCGACGAGGCGGCGGCGCTCGAGGGCGTCGTGCTGCTCGACGTCGCCGCCGCGCAGCGCCTCTTCGGGCTGGGAGACCACGTCAGCCGGGTCGACCTGATCGCGACCGCGGACGGCCTCGCGCGCGTGCGCGCGCTGCTGCCGCCCGGGGCGCGCCTCGAGCCCGCGAGCGAGCAGGCCGCCACCGTCGCCCAGCTGACGGAGGCCTTCCAGCTGAACCTGACCGCGCTGAGCCTGCTGGCCCTGGTGGTCGGCATGTTCCTGATCTACAACACCGTGCTCTTCAGCGTCGTGCAGCGGCGGACGGTGCTCGGGACGCTGCGCCTGCTCGGGGTGACGCCGGGGCAGGTCTTCGCGCTCGTGCTCGTGGAGACGGCGGCCGCCTCGGCGCTCGGCACGCTGCTCGGCCTCGGCCTCGGCTGGCTGCTCGGCCAGGGCGCCGTGCGCCTCGTGACGCAAACGATCAACGATCTCTACTACGTCGTGTCGGTGAACGGCGCCCCGCTCACCGGCCGCGCGCTCGTCGGCGGCACGCTGCTCGGCCTCGTCTCGGGCGTGCTCTCGGCGATCCCGCCGGCGCTCGAGGCCGCGCGGGTCGAGCCGGTCGAGGCCCTGCGCCGCAGCGCGCTCGAGGGACGGGCCCGGCGCGCAGCGCCATGGGCGGCCGGGGCCGGCCTGCTGTTCGCGGCCGCCGGCGCCGCCACCCTGCTCTTCCCCAGCCGCTCGCTGGTCGCCAGCTTCGCCGGCCTCTTCGGCATCGTGCTCGGCCTCGCGCTCGTTGCCCCGCTCGCGACCGTGCTGGCGATGGTGGCGGTCGGGCCGCTGGCGGGCCGGCTCGGCGGCACGCTCGGGCGGCTCGCGACGCGCGGCGTCCGCCGCTCGGTCAGCCGCACCGGCGTCGCCATCGCGGCGCTCGCGGTCGCGGTCTCGGTGACGATCGGCGTCGGGATGATGATCCAGAGCTTCCGCGCCACCGTCGTCAACTGGCTCGACCTCACGCTGCGGGCCGACATCTTCATCGCCGCGCCCTCCGCGGGCGGCACCCGCGCGAACCCGTCGCTGTCGCCCGACCTGTCGGGACGGGTCGCGGCCGTGCCCGGGGTCGCCTGGGTCGAGGGCTTCCGCTCGACCCGCGTCGGCTCGCCGCTCGGCGAGGTCAACCTCGGTGTCGCCGACCCGCGCCGCGCGCGCGACACGCGGCTCTACCGCTCCGCCGAGGGCGACCCGGCGCAGGTGTGGGCGAAGGCGCGCGCGGGGGCGGCCATCGTCACCGAGCCGTTCGCGTTCCGGCACCGCCTGCCCGCGCACGGGGCGACGATCACGCTCTACACCGACCACGGGCCGCGGCGCTTCCCGGTGGCCGGGGTCTTCTACGACTACGCCACCGAGCAGGGCACCGTCTTCCTGACGCGCGACGTGTACGAGCGCCACTGGGACGACCGCGCGCTGTCCTCGCTCGGCGTGCACCTCGCGCCCGGGGCCTCGATCGAGGCGGTGACGGCCGCGCTGCGCGCGGCGCTGTCCGGCAGCGCGCTCGCGGTGATCCCGAACCGCTCCTTGCGCGCCCAGGCGCTGCGCGTGTTCGACCGCACGTTCGCGGTGACGCAGGCCCTGCGGCTGCTCGCCGTCGTGGTGGCGTTCGTCGGCGTCTGGAGCGCTCTCCTGGCGCTGCAGGTCGAGCGCACGCGCGAGCTGGCGACGCTGACGACGCTCGGCCTGGGCCGGCGCCAGCAGTGGGGCCTCGTGCTGCTCGAGACGGGCCTGATGGGCGGTGTCGCGGGCCTGCTGTCGCTGCCGCTCGGCTGGCTGCTCGCCGTCATCCTGGTCGACGTGATCAACGTGCGCTCCTTCGGCTGGACGATGCGCCTGGAGACCGACCCCTGGCTGTTCGTGCAGGCGCTCGCCTTCAGCGTCGGCGCGGCGATGCTGGCCTCGGTCTACCCCCTGCTGCGGCTGCGGCGCCTGCCGCTCGCCGAG
>JBGASI010000602.1:0-2863 GCA_044229815.1 Vicinamibacteria bacterium
CCGGCTGCACCAGCAGCGTCGCCGGGGCCGAGAAGGCGAGGGCCTGGTCGCGCGCCCGCAGCGAAGCCGTGAAGCTGCCCGCCGAGGCGTAGGTGTGCTGGAGCGTCAGGCTGGCCGTGGACTGGTCCGGGCTGCCGTCGCCGAAGGACCAGAAGTAGGTGAGCGTCGCACCCGGGTCGGGGTCGCTGCTGCCGGCCGCGCTGAAGGTGACGGTGAGCGGCACGCTGCCGGTGAGCGGCGCGCCCGAGGCCACGGCCGCAGGCGGATTGTTGCCCGGCAGCGCATAGGCGATGCGCCGCACCTGCCCGCCGGCCGCGTAGGTCGTGTAGTAGAGCGCCTGCGTGCCGGCGTACGGGCCGAACGTCAGCGAGGTGGCGCTGCTGTTGCCCAGGCTGGTGGCGAAGTCGGAGGCGACGAGCGGGCCCGCGCCGGTCAGGCGCACGATCCAGCCGCAGACGAAGTCGGCGAAGAGGTACGCGCCGTCGTAGCCGGCGGGCCAGATCCCGTTCGGCACGAACGCGCCGCCCGTGATCGAGGAGCAGCCGCTCGCGCTCGTCCCGGGCAGCGCGCCGCGCCCGTAGTCGAACACCGGGTCCACGACGCCGGCAGGCAGCGAGGCGCAGGCGCCGGTGACGAGCGTGCCCTCCTTGCAGTTCCAGCCGTAGTCGGCGCCCGCCTGGCCGAGGTCGATCTCCTCGCGGGTGTTCTGGCCCACGTCGTCGATGAAGAAGCGGGTGCCCGCGGCGTTCGGGTCCATGGCGAAGCGGAACGGGTTGCGCAGGCCCCAGGCGAAGGTCTCCTGGCAGCGCGTGCGGCCCGGGGTGAGCGTGCGCCCGGCGAGCGCGCAGCGCTCGGACTCCGGGCCGCGGAACGGGTTCGTGGCGGGGATGCTGGTCGTGCCGTCGAGGTTCACGGCGACGCGCAGGATCTTGCCGGTGAGCGTCTGCTCGTCGCGCGAGGCGTCGTTGCCGCCGCCGCAGCCGCCGCCCGCGTAGTCGCAGCCGCCGTCGCCGATGCTCACGTAGAGGTAGCCGTCGCGGCCGAAGGCGAGGTCGCCGGCGTTGTGGTTGCCGCCCGGCGAGGGCATCTCGTCGATCAGCACCACCTCGCTCGCGAGGTCGAGCACGTTGCTCGCGGGCAGCTCGAAGCGCGAGACGCGGTTGACGGGCGTGAGCGGGGTGATCGGGGAGGCCGTCGAGCAGTCGCCTCCCGGCTTGCGGCGCGTGTAGAACAGGTAGACGTAGCGGTTGAGCGCGTGGTTGGGGTCGACGGCCACCCCGAGCAGGCCGCGCTCCGAGTTCGAGCAGACCTGGCTGGCGGGCAGGGAGGCCGAGCCGAGCAGGGCCCCGGCGGAGTCGAAGACGCGGAGCGTGCCGGTCTGCGAGGTCACGAGCATGCGCCCGTCCGGGGTGAACGCGAGATCGGTCGGGGCCGCCACGGAAACGAACACCGAGTCGGTGAAGCCCGCCGGGACCGCCGCCAGCGCGGTGGAGGCGAGCGCGAGCGCCCCCGCCGTCACGGCGCCACGAAACAGCTCGAGCCTCATGCGGATTCCCCTTCGGCGGCCCTGCGGTCGCCCCTGGTCACTGGAAATAGCCGTTGACGTCGATCACCACGTCGACGCTGGCGTTGGAGCCGTTGCGGACGGCGAGGCTGCCGGAGCCCGACGAGGCCAGCATCACCACCGCGTTGTTCGCCCGCGTCAGCCCCGGCGAGAAGTTGAGCGTCGAGGTGTTGGGCGGCGAGGCGTCGCCCGGGAACAGGCGCAGGTTCCCGGCGACGGCGGGCGTGACGGCCGTCAGGTTCACCGACAGCGCGAGCGCCGTGGACGGGATGCCGCAGCGGCCCGCCGCGACCACGACGCGGTCGGACACGGCGGGCACCGCCGGCGCGCCGTACGGGCCCGCGGCGAGCCGCGTGTCGAGCAGGCGGCAGGGCGTGAGCGTGTAGAAGGAGGTGGGCCCGGTGACGGTGGAGACGGGCGGTTTCCAGCCGCGCTCCACCACCTCGAAGTCGGACGCCTTGAGGCTGGCGAAGGCGGGGTTCAGCACGTCGTTGTTCCAGCGCGTGTCGTAGGCGCCGGAGATGTACATGTCGCTGCCGTTGTCGGCGACGATCAGGCCGTAGGTCTTCATCGCCTGGAAGATCTTCTGCACCTCGGTCGGGTAGCCGCTGATGTCCTTCGCGGCCTTGAGCCGCAGGCGCCCGCCCAGCGGCAGCGCGTTCGCGTTGCCGCTGGTGCTGGCGTCGTGCGAGGCCGGGAACACGTAGCCCTTGGTGAAGTCGAGCGTGACGCGGAAGGCGTGGCGGATCGGGGCGGGGCCGAACGCCTCGTCGTAACGCACGAGCCCGGGCAGGATCGCGAGCCCCGCGGCGTCGGCGCTCGTCCAGCCCTCGGGCCGCCGGCCGTTCGCGTCGAGCAGGAACACGGCGCCCGAGTCGGCCCGCCACTTCCCCGCCCCCGCGTCCCAGCGCGTCGCGTAGAGCTCGAACAGGATCCGCCGGTCCTTGTCGACGAGCAGCATGTGGCGGTCGCAGCACGCGCCGCCGCCCGGCTGGCCGCCCTCGATCCACTTCGGCTCCGTGCGCGCGCCGAGCGGGATCGGGTAGCCGGCCGGTCGACCGGGCGCGCCCGCGTCGCTCTCGCCGGGATAGCCCAGGCTGAAGTCGACGACCTCGAGCGGCTGCGTGCCCGGGACGGCGGCGTAGATCATCCCGTAGACGCCGTTCGTGACGTCCGGGTCGTCACCGCCGAAGTCGGGATGCAGGCCCGTGGCCCCGCCGATGAAGGAGATGAAGTTCGCGCTGTTGGGGTCGACCGGCGCGGCCGAGACGTCGGCGTTCCACCAGTTGTCGGCCGGGA
>JBGASI010000603.1:0-2858 GCA_044229815.1 Vicinamibacteria bacterium
CGTCGCCACGGGGTCGAGGCCCCAGACCGCGCGCTTGCCGGTGACGTTCCAGACGCCCTCGCGCGCGAGCGTGTCGAGCGGCATCACGCGGCCGTCGTGCTGCACCGGCAGTCGCCGCAGCGCCTCGACCTCCGCCGGCGACGGCACGGGCGGCGTGCCCTGCGCGCGCGCGGGCGCGCCCGGGAGGAGCGCGAGGCCGAGCAGCACCGCCGCCGTCGTCGCCACCGCGCGCGCCGCGCGCCGCCGGTCGCCGACGCGCGTCAGCAGGACCACGATCATCCCGGCCACCAGGCCGTAGTAGCCGAGGAACACGACCGCCTCCCCCGGGTCCTTCGAGACCGAGAGCAGCGTCTGGTCCCGCGTGCCGGCCTCGACGTAGCTCGACTGGAAGAAGTGGTAGCCGCCGTGGGCGAGCGGGCGGTTCATCTCGATCACCGCCGGCTGCGCCGTCGCGCCGTCGAGCACGCTGACGCGGCTGCGGAACTGGGCGGGCCGTCGGGTGCCCTGGTAGTAGTCGATCTCGAACGCGTCGAGCTTGAGCGCGAAGGGCAGCTTCGCCACCAGGCGCGGCGCCTCGCCCGCGGCCGCCGGGCGCGTCGTCACCTCGTTCGCCTGCTCGCCCTCCCAGATCGCGACGACACCCTCGACCTTCCACAGCTCGGTCATCAGCGAGCCGGCCAGGATCACGAGCATCGAGCCGTGGGTGAGCAGGTAGCCGATGCGGCGCCGGCCCCAGGGCCACAGGTCGACGAGCGAGGCGACGAGGTTCAGCGCGAACACCACGAGCAGGGCCCGGAACCAGGGGGCGCCGTAGACGAGCGCGGCGGCCGCGGGCGCGCCGTGACGCGACTCGACGATCGTGCCGGAGGAGAGGGCGCACAGCAGCAGGACGAGCAGCACGACGGTCACGCGCAGGGAGGCGAATCGATGGATCAGGGCTTTCATGGCTCTCGCTATCTGAAGACGGGCCGAAAGGCGAGTTTACATCGGCCGAACGGCCCGGTCGCGGCGGACCTGCCCCGGCCGTCCTCCGTGGCACGCTCTTCGGCATGGACACGTCCGCCGCCGTGCTCGTGGCGCTCGGCCTCTTGGCCGCGGCGGTTCTCGGCTGGGCGCTGGCGGCGGCCCGCCAGGGCGCCCGCACGGGCGCGGACGCCGTGCGCCTGCAGCAGGTGCTCGACCAGCTCGCGCGGGCCCAGGAGCAGCTGCGGCTCGAGGTCCAGCAGGGGCGCGAGGCCGCGCTCGTCGGCCTGGCCGGGGCGACGCAGGACCTGCAGGGCCGCCTCGCCCAGGCCCAGCGCGCGCTCGCCGAGGTGAAGGCGATCGAGCAGGCGCGCGGGTCGCAGCTCGACCGCGCCACCGACAGCCTGCGCCGGCTCGAGCTGGTCGTGGCCGGCTCCGGCAGCCGCGGCGCCGCCGGCGAGAACATCCTCGCCCGCGCCCTCGCGCAGATCCCGCCGGACCTGCTCGAGACGAACGCCGCCTTCGGCGGCCGTGTCGTCGAGTACGCGCTGCGGCTGCCCGGCGGGCGGCTGCTCCCGGTCGACAGCAAGTGGACGAGCGCCTCCGACCTCGAGCGGCTCGAGTGGACGGCCGACGACCCCGAGGAGTGCCGGCGCGTGCGCGAGCAGGTCGCGCGCGACGTGCGGCTGCGCGTGCGCGAGATGGCGAAGTACCTCGACCCCGAGCGCACGCTCGCGCTCGCGGTGCTGGCCGTGCCCGACGCCGTGCACGCCGCCGTGCCGGAGACGCACGCCGAGGGCTGGCGCGAGGGCGTGCTCGTCGTCCCGTACTCGCTGGCCCTGCCGTTCGTGCTGTGCCTGTACCGGCTGGCCGTGCGCTTCGGCGCCGCGCCGGGCGCCGAGGAGCTGCAGGCCGGGATCGCCCACCTCGCCGAGGCGCTGCGCCGCATGGACGACGAGCTGGAGGGGCGGCTGTCGTGGGCCCTGGTGCAGGCGGTGAACGCGCGTGACGCCCTGCGCGGCGAGCTGGCGGGGGCGCGCGGCGCCGCGGGCCGGCTCGCGCGGGAGACGGTCGGGCGCGAGCCGGTTTGACCGCGCCCCCCGGGGCGGTTAGTCTGGCCGGCACTCGTATGAAGGCCCTGGCCATCCTGGTGGCCGCCGGCCGCGGGGAGCGCATGGGCGCGGGCCGGCCGAAGGCGTTTCTCGAGCTGGCCGGCCAGCCTCTCCTGCTCCGCGCGGCCCGCGCATTCGACGCCGCGCCGTCCGTCGCGTCCATCGTGGCCGTGGTGCCCGAGGCCGAGGTCGCGCCCGCGCGTGAGCTGCTCGCCCCGCTCGCCAAGCCCGTGGCGGTGGTGGCCGGCGGCGCGCGCCGGCAGGACTCGGTGCTCGCCGGCCTCGGGCAGGCGCCCGACGGCTTCGACGGCGTGGTGCTCGTCCACGACGCGGCGCGCCCGCTCGTCGACGTGGCGCTGATCGAGAGCGTCGCGCGCGGGGCCGAGGAGGCGGGCGCGGCGCTGCCGCTGCTGCCGGTCGTCGACACGGTGAAGCGCGTGCGCGACGGCCTCGTGGTCGGCACGCTCGACCGCGACGAGCTCGGCGCGGCGCAGACGCCGCAGGGCTTCCGCTTCGAGCTGCTCGTGCGCGCCTACGAGGCCGCGTTCCGGGAGCGGCTCACGCTGACCGACGAGGCGATGGCGGTCGAGCGGATCGGCGCGCCGGTGCGGGCGCTGCCCGGCTCGCCGCGCAACCGCAAGCTGACGACGCCCGAGGACCTCGCGTGGGCGGAGGGCGTCGTGCAAGGTATCCTGCGCGCATGAGGGCGCTGCGCGTCGGCAACGGTTTCGACGTCCACCGGCTCGTGGCCGGCCGGCCGCTGCGGCTCGGCGGGATCGAGCT